>NZ_WIWL01000172.1:0-61598 GCF_009600105.1 Pseudomonas sp. FSL R10-0056 | reverse complement strand
TCCGGCGAAGTTGGCTCGCCGAAAAGTGTCCACCATGTCCCCGCACACCCGTCAACCATGTGTCCGGTCCGTACAGGCAGGTAAATAGGTCCTAGGTAGGGGCATGACTGTGCACCAACGCTGTGCAATACTCGCCGCCGATCTCAACAGGGCATTTCTCTTTTGACCTACCGACCTACAAGGTCCAGGCCGGTCAAGGGGGCAAGACAGCTAACCCGCCCGTCTTTTCGAACGCTCTGTTGATGGATACCCAATAACAATACGAGGTTGTACTTTTATGCCAGTCGGCAACCACCAGCCCCACGCAGATAGCGTGCAGGGCGGTCCACTCAAACGCGAACTGGGCGAGCGCCACATTCGCCTGATGGCGCTTGGTGCCTGTATCGGCGTAGGCCTGTTCCTGGGCTCGGCCAAAGCAATCGAAATGGCCGGCCCGGCCATCATGCTGTCCTACATCATCGGCGGCCTGGCCATTTTGGTGATCATGCGTGCACTGGGCGAAATGGCCGTGCACAACCCGGTAGCCGGTTCGTTCAGCCGCTACGCGCAGGACTACCTCGGCCCGTTGGCCGGGTTTCTGACCGGCTGGAACTACTGGTTCCTGTGGCTGGTGACCTGTGTCGCGGAAATCACCGCCGTGGCGGTGTACATGGGCATCTGGTTCCCCGATGTACCGCGCTGGATCTGGGCCCTGGCGGCGCTGATCAGCATGGGCTCGATCAACCTGATCGCGGTCAAGGCGTTTGGCGAGTTCGAGTTCTGGTTTGCCCTGATCAAGATCGTCACCATCATTGCGATGGTCTTCGGCGGTATCGGCATTATCGCGTTCGGCTTCGGCAATAACGGAGTCGCTCTGGGTATTTCCAACCTCTGGGCTCACGGTGGTTTTTTGCCCAACGGGATCCAGGGCGTATTGATGTCCTTGCAGATGGTGATGTTCGCCTACCTGGGCGTCGAGATGATCGGCCTGACTGCCGGCGAAGCCAAGAACCCGCAAAAGACCATTCCGAGTGCGATTGGCTCGGTGTTCTGGCGCATTCTGCTGTTCTACGTCGGCGCACTGTTCGTGATTCTGTCCATCTACCCATGGAACGAAATCGGCACCTCGGGCAGCCCGTTTGTAATGACCTTTGAACGTCTGGGCATCAAGACGGCAGCAGGCATTATCAACTTTGTGGTGATTACTGCGGCATTGTCGTCGTGCAACGGCGGCATTTTCAGCACCGGTCGCATGCTCTACAGCCTGGCGCAAAACGGCCAGGCCCCGGCCAACTTCGCCACCACTGCGAAAAACGGTGTGCCGCGTCAGGCGTTGCTGCTGTCGATTGCCGTGCTGCTGCTGGGGGTTGTGCTCAACTATATGGCGCCGGAGAAGGTGTTTGTCTGGGTGACGGCCATTGCCACCTTTGGCGCAATCTGGACCTGGTTGATGATCCTGCTGGCGCAACTGCGCTTTCGCAAGAGTCTGAGCCCGCAGGAAGCGGCAGCCCTGAAGTACCGTATGTGGTTGTACCCGTACAGCTCTTACGCGGCATTGGGGTTCTTGTTTATGGTGGTCGGGTTGATGGCCTACTTCGAAGAAACCCGAATCGCACTGTTTGTAGGCCCAGCCTTCCTGATCCTGCTGACCGTGCTGTTCTATGTGTTCAAGCTGCAGCCTACGCAGCGCACGCAGACTCACTGACAATGTGGGAGCCGGCTTGCTCGCGATAAAAGCACCTCGGTTGGTCAGACCAACCGCGGCGTTTCCATCGCGAGCAAGCCCGCTCCCACAACAGCTTTCGCTACTTGCGGTTCAGACGCTTGTTCCAGTCCAGCCAGGCCGCCAGCACGGCCATGATCCCCACGCCCATCAGGGCGCTGAATACCTTTACGACAAACCCGTCACCGCCCAGCGCATTGAGCATGTCAGCCAACGGCGCCAGGATCACTCCCAGACAGAACACTTCCAGCGAATAGCGGCCCATGCGGCATGCCTGGCGGGCCAACCGGTTATTCAGCCAGTTGCCGTGGGGCACCACTTTGGCCGCCACATAAGCCAGGGCCAGAAAATGCAGCAGGCGTACCGGTGAAAGGTTGGTCTTGCTGATCGGGTACAGGTACTCGCCCAGCCAGAGCGGCATGAGCGCATCGTGAAACTGCGGCCATCGCCATGACAGTGCCAGCAGGCCGGTCACCAGCAGATAGAGTACTGCTCCCAAAAACACCGGTTGACGCGACAGGGGACGGTTTTGCGCAGCCTTGGGTTGCTGCCCGTGGATCGCCGCTGCACCGCCCAGAATAAACAGAAACTGCCAGGCCATAGGGTTGAAAAACCACACGCCGCCTTCCTGAGCCGCGAGGTTCCACACCGGCGCCAGCAAGTACAGGGCCAGGGACGCGGCAACCACATAGCCTGCCTTGCGCAGCAGCATCGGCAGCACCAGCGGCAAACCCAGCAACAGCACGATATACAGCGGCAGCGGGTCCATCAGGTTGGGTTTGAAGCGCAGCAGCAGTTCGTCGGTGAGGGCCTGTTGCGGATTGCTCAGGAAGTACTGCAGGCCCATTTCCTGCACCAGGTCACGGGTTTCGACATGGTTGTTGGCAAAAAACACGATGCCCATCAGCACCGCCAGCAGGAAGATATGCACCACATACAGCACCCAGGCGCGGCGCAGGATCTTCACGCTGGCGACCAACAAACCGTCACGTTGAGCGATTTTGCCGTAGGCCAGCACGGCGGCATAACCGGCCAGAAATACAAAAATCTCCGCAGCATCGCTGAAGCCGAAATTGCGCACCGTAAATTCGGCCAGCGGGTTGTGCGGGATGTGGTCCCAAAAAATAAAAATCAGCGCCAGCCCGCGAAAAAAATCGATGCGGTGGTCGCGTCCGTTCAGCGTCACGGCGAGTACTCAAACAAAGGGTTTAGTTAGGACCGACGGGCGCAGCGGAGGTTGCGCGCCGCGTATCGGCGGCGCGCAGGGTGATGGTATTACGGGTTAAATGCAAAGGTTGGATATTACTGAATGTCTCTAGCTACTGCTCGAACACACCCGCCAGCGCCTTATTTCAGCGCGGCCTGCTGGTGGGCCGTCAGGCCGCCGCTATTTCGTTGGCCTCAAAGCTGTCCGAACGGGCCATTTGCCACATGCGCGAATAGAACTCGCCATTGACCTCGCCGGTGAGCAGTTCGCCGGGCTTGAGGAACACATGCAACTGTGAGAACAGTTTGATTTCGGTGGCGGACATGCGTCGTACCAGATGCTTGGCCTTGAGCTGTGCCGGGTGTTCCAGGCCTGCTGCGGCGAGCATTTCGGCCAGGGCCTTGAGGGTGTTCCGGTGGAACTGCACAACCCGCTGGGCCTTGTCCGGCACTACAAGCGCGCGCTGGCGCAAGGTGTCCTGGGTGGCCACGCCGGTGGGACACTTGTTGGTATGGCACGATTGCGACTGGATGCAGCCGATGGCGAACATAAAGCCCCGAGCCGAGTTGGCCCAGTCGGCACCGATGGCCAGCACGCTGGCTATATCGAAGGCGCTGACAATCTTGCCGCTGGCGCCGAGCTTGATCTTGTCACGCAGGTTCAGGCCCACCAGGGTGTTGTGGACGAACAACAAGCCTTCGCGCAGCGGTGCGCCAATGTGGTCGGTGAACTCTACGGGCGCCGCGCCGGTGCCGCCTTCCTTACCATCAATCACGATAAAGTCCGGCAGGATGCCGGTTTCCAGCATGGCCTTGGCAATGCCCATAAACTCCCACGGATGACCCAGGCAAAACTTGAAGCCCACGGGCTTGCCGCCGGACAGCTCACGCAACTGCGCGATAAATTGCATCAGCTCGATAGGCGTTGAAAAGGCGCTGTGGCGCGAAGGCGAGATGCAGTCTTCACCCATGGGCACACCGCGGGTTTCGGCGATTTCCGCGGTCACTTTATGCTTGGGCAGGATACCGCCATGGCCTGGTTTGGCGCCCTGGCTCATTTTGATTTCAATCATCCGCACTTGTGGCGTGCGAGCCTGGGCGGCAAAACGCTCAGGGTCGAAACGCCCGTCCGAAGTGCGGCAACCGAAGTAGCCACTGCCCAGTTCCCACGTCAGGTCACCACCATGCTCACGGTGATAGGAGCTGATACTGCCTTCACCCGTGTCGTGGGCAAAGTTACCGAGCTTGGCACCCTGATTGAGGGCGCGGATGGCGTTGGCGCTCAGTGAGCCAAAGCTCATGGCTGAAATATTGAAGATCGACGCCGAGTACGGCTGGCTGCATTGCGGGCCGCCCACCACGATGCGAAAGCTGCTGGGGGCGGTCAACGGGGCCGGGCGCATGGAGTGACCGATAAATTCAAAACCGGGCTGGTAAACGTCAACCAGAGTGCCGAAAGGCTTGTCGGCACTCTCATTCTTGGCTCGTGAGTACACCAGCGAACGTTGCGCCCGTGAGAAGGGCAGCGCATCGCTGTCAGATTCCAGCAGGTATTGGCGAATCTCTGGGCGGATGGCTTCCACCAGATAGCGAATATTGCCCAGGATCGGGTAGTTGCGACGCACGGCGTGGGGGCTTTGCAGCAAATCGAAAATCCCCAGCAGGCTCAAGGCCAGTGACACGGCCGTGAAGGGCCACAGCCACTCATGGTGCATAAAGGGCAGGCTGGCGAGGGTGAAGATGACGCAGAATGCAAAAAACGCATAACGGCTTAACAGTGACAGGCTCATACGGTTTCCTGTTTCAGGCTGGTCTGTTCCGCCGGGCGGTGATGCCTGGCGTGGTCAAGAACAGAAAAAGGACAATAGAACCCTCTCTTTGAGTCGGAGGTTTGCTGGGGGGAGTGTTGGTCATCTATCAAGCAAATGCCAACTCCCTGTCAGATTATTCATTGAACGGGATTTCATCTGTGGCAGCATCCCGACCAAAGTCGGGCACTTCATACAGAAGGCTCGGGTAAAAGTGACATCTGTGTATTTTCAGGGGCGTTGGGTCGTGCAATCCTTCTTGACCTTACTGTTTTGTTGGCCGAATTCCGTGACCTCATTTGAACCCGCAACCTCCAGAATCATTCGTATTGCCGCTGCCGTAGTGATTGGCCTCGATGGGCGGACCCTGCTGGTACGCAAGCGCGGCACCCAGGCCTTTATGCAACCCGGCGGCAAGATCGATGCCGGTGAGCAGCCGGTCGACGCCCTGGCCCGTGAGCTGGAAGAGGAGCTGGCTTTGGTGATCGACCCGGCCAGCGCGACCTGGCTGGGCCATTTCGCTGCCCCTGCGGTCAACGAACCGGGTTTTGAGGTACAGGCCGAGCTGTTCCTGGTGCATATCAGTCAGCCCGTGGTGGCAGCGGCAGAAATTGAAGAAGTGCAGTGGATCGACCCCGAGGGCGATGGCGGCCTGGTACTGGCGCCGTTGACCCGGGATCTGGTCCTGCCGTTTTATCGCAATGCCTTGCAGTCCCGGACGGCCTGATGATTCCAGCCCATGAATTGCTGATTTTTGCTGCGGCCTGCCTGCTGTTGGTGCTGACGCCAGGGCCGAACATGATCTACCTGATCTCGCGCTCCATCTGCCAAGGGCGCAAGGCAGGCGTCACATCGTTGCTCGGGGTGGTGGCGGGTTTTTTCGTGCACATGTTTGCCGCCGCTGCGGGTTTGACGGCGGTATTTATGGCTGTACCGATGGCCTATGAGGCACTCAAGTGGGCGGGCGCCCTGTATCTGCTGTGGATGGCCTGGCAAGCTGTACGCCCGGGTGCCAGCTCACCGTTCGAAGCCCGGGACCTGGCGCCGGATGCCATGCCGAAGCTACTGACGATGGGCTTTATGACCAGCGTACTCAACCCCAAGGTGGCGGTGTTCTATTTGTCGGTTTTCCCGCAATTCATCAACCCGGAACACGATTCGATGTTCACTCAGAGTATTGTATTGGGCCTGACTCAAATCAGCGTCAGCTTCACGGTTAACCTGCTGATCGCGCTGTTTGCCAGCGGTATTGCCGTGTGGTTTGTACGCAACCCGCTATGGCTGGCCGTGCAGCGCTATGTGATGGGCGGTGTGCTGGCCGCACTGGCGGTGAGGCTGATGCTGGAACAACGTAAAACCGTATGACCTGGACCCGTAATGGCTATAGAACTGCTTGAACCCGCAAACGCCAAGGCTTATCGCAAACTGATGCTTGAGGCTTATGCGCAGCACCCCGAGGCTTTTGTATCCTCCATAACCCAACGTGAGAAGTTACCGCTGAGCTGGTGGGAAGCAAAACTGGACGATGAACTGAGCGCCCTGTTCGGTGCATTTGTCGATTCCCGACTGGTGGGCATTGTCGGCCTGGCATTCGAACCCTGGGAAGATGCCCGGCACAAGACCACGTTGTTTGGTTTGTATGTGTCGCAGGCTTTTCGTGGGCAAGGGCTGGGGGAGCATCTGGTGCAGGCGGTGGTTTCACTGGCTGAGCAAGAGCCCGAAACCAAGGTGATCGAACTGACGGTCAGCGCTAACAGCGATGCTGCACTGGCGTTGTACCAGCGCTGCGGTTTTGCACAGTCGGGGCTGGAAGACTGCGCAATTCGGGTGGGGGAGGCCTATTACGACCGGGTGCATATGCGCCGGTTGGTCAATATAGAAGAGAACTGACCGGGCTCTGGGTGGGAGCGGGCAAGCCCGCTCCCACACTGCCTTGCCGTTGTCAGCGAACCGCACTCACGCCATCCAGCGTCGAAAATGACGTGTCCTTGGCTGTCAGCAAAAAGTCGCGCATATAAGGTGCATCCAGCATGTCGGCGCGAATCGCGGCGTAGAGTGTCGCAAACAGGCCTTTCTCGCCCAGGCGTTTGGCCTTCACATAACCCCGTGAGCTGTATTCATGCAGCGCCCAGTGCGGCATCCCGCAGACTCCCCGGCCGCTGGCTACCAGCTGCATCATCATCACTGTCAGCTCCGAGGTGCGAACCTGCGCAGGTTCTACATCGGCCGGCTCCAGGAAGCGGGTAAAGATGTCGAGGCGATCGCGCTCCACCGGGTAAGTGATCAGAATTTCGCTGCTCAAATCCTCAGGCACGATAAATGGCTTGCTGGCCAATGGATGCTGATTGGCCACTGCTAGCATGGCTTCATAGGTAAATAGCGGCACATAGGTCAGCCCGGCGATTTCCTGCGGGTCGGACGTGACCACCAGATCCAGATCGCCCCGGGCCAGTGCCGGCAAGGGTGCGAAGGCAAAACCGGATGCCAGATCCAGCTCGACCTCGGGCCAGGCATCGCGGAACTGGTCAATGGTCGGCATCAACCACTGGAAGCAGCTGTGGCATTCAATCGCCATATGCAGACGACCGGCCGTTCCGCCAACCAGACGTGCGATATCGCGTTCGGCACCGCGCAGCAGGGGCAGCATGGCATCGGCCAGTTGCAGCAGGCGCAAGCCGCCGCTGGTGAAGCGAACCGGTTTGGTTTTGCGCACAAAGAGGGGCATGCCCATGCGCTCTTCAAGCTCTTTGAACTGGTGGGATAAAGCGGACTGGGTCAGGTGCAGGCGTTCGGCTGCTTCGACCAGACTGTCTGACTCGCGCAACGCGTGCAGGGTTTTGAGGTGACGAATTTCCAGCACAGTGGCTCCATGAGTAACTTTGATGATCAACACGAAAACGTTGAGTTTGTCTCATGTTGTAGCGGGTGTCGATAATAGTGCCATTACTTACACGAAGGAATGTTGTTATGGCCCTGGCACACAATCTTGGTTTCCCCCGCATCGGCGCAGACCGCGAGCTGAAAAAAGCACTCGAAGCCTATTGGAAGGGTGATATTGACCAGGCCGCGCTGAAAGACGTTGGCCGCCAATTGCGTGCCACCCACTGGCAGTTGCAAAAAGACGCAGGCATCGATTTGTTGCCGGTCGGTGACTTTGCCTGGTACGACCAGGTGCTGACCCACTCATTGACGTTCGGCGTGATCCCCCCGCGTTTTTCCAGCACCCTGGACGAGCAGCGCCAGCCAACCCTGGATACCCTGTTTGGCATGGCTCGCGGTGCCAGTCAGAGCTGCTGCGGTGCTGAGCACGGCAAAGGCCAGTATGCCCAGGAACTGACCAAATGGTTCGATACCAACTACCACTATCTGGTACCGGAATTCAGTCAGGACCAGCGCTTTGATCTGAGCTGGAACGAGCTGTTTGAAGAAACGGCAGAAGCACAGGCGCTGGGCCACAAGGTCAAACCCGTGATCATTGGCCCGTTGACCTACTTGTGGCTGGGCAAGGCCAAAGGCAACGAATTCAACAAGCTCGACCTGCTGGAAAACCTGCTGCCGGTTTACGCTCAAATCCTGTCCCGCCTGGCTGAGCAGGGCGTGGAATGGGTACAGATCGACGAGCCGATCCTGTCGCTCGACCTGCCACAGGAATGGAAAAACGCCTTTGAACGCGCGTATCACATTCTTCAATACTCGCCACTCAAGAAGCTGGTTGCCACCTACTTCAGCGGCCTGGAAGACAATCTCGGCCTGGCGGTTGGCCTGCCGGTGGATGGCCTGCACGTGGATCTGGTGCGTGCTCCCGACCAGTTGCATGCCATTCTGGACCGCCTGCCGACTTACAAAGTGTTGTCCCTGGGCCTGGTCAATGGCCGCAACGTGTGGCGCTGCGATCTGGAAAACGCCCTGGCGCAACTGCAGGAAGCCGAAGAGCGTTTTGGCGATAACCTGTGGGTAGCCGGTTCCTGCTCGCTGTTGCACAGCCCCGTGGATCTGGACCGCGAAACCAAACTGGATGCCGAGCTGAAAAGCTGGTTAGCCTTCGCCAAGCAAAAGTGCGCTGAAATTGCAGTGCTGCGTGATGCGCTGAATATCCCGCAAGACCCCAAGGTACAAGAAGCCCTGGCCCAAAGTCGCGCCGTACAACAAAGCCGGGCCAGCTCGCCACGTATTCACAAGGCCGCCGTACAAGCCCGTATTGCAGCGATCACCGACGCCGACAGCCAGCGCCAGTCACCCTTTGCTGCACGGATCGAAGTGCAGCGTGCCCGCTTGAATCTGCCGGCATTCCCGACCACCACCATCGGCTCGTTCCCGCAGACTGCTTCGATTCGTCTGGCGCGTCAGTCTTACAAACAAGGCAAGTTGTCGACCAGCGAATACACCGACGCGATGCACAGCGAAATCCGCAACGCTGTACTGGTCCAGGAACGTTTGGGTCTGGACGTACTGGTACACGGCGAGGCCGAGCGCAATGACATGGTCGAGTATTTCGCCGAGCAACTGGACGGCTATGTGTTCACCCAATACGGCTGGGTACAGAGCTACGGTTCACGTTGCGTAAAACCGGCCATCATCTTCGGCGACCTGAGCCGCCCGCAGGCCATGACCGTTGAGTGGATCAAATACGCTCAGGGCCTGACCGACAAGGTGATGAAAGGCATGCTGACAGGCCCGGTGACCATGCTGATGTGGTCCTTCCCCCGCGAAGACGTATCGCGCAAAGTACAGGCGCAACAACTGGCTCTGGCGATCCGCGATGAAGTGGTGGATCTGGAACAGGCAGGGATCAAAATCGTGCAGATCGACGAAGCCGCGTTCCGTGAAGGTTTGCCGTTGCGCCGTGCACAGTGGCAGGAATACCTGGACTGGGCGGTGGAAGCCTTCCGTCTGTGTGCCTCGGGTGTGGGGGATGAAACCCAGATCCACACCCATATGTGCTACAGCGAGTTCAATGATGTGATCAAGTCGATTGCCGCGATGGACGCGGACGTGATCACCATCGAAACCTCGCGCTCGGACATGGAACTGCTTGATGCATTTGAAGCGTTCGACTATCCGAACGACATCGGCCCGGGTGTGTATGACATCCACTCGCCACGGGTGCCGGAAACGGCTGAGATGATCAAGTTACTGAGCAAGGCAGCGCAGCGTATTCCCGCTGAGCGGCTATGGGTCAACCCCGACTGCGGCCTTAAAACCCGGGCCTGGGCCGAGACTGAAGCGGCACTGATCAACATGGTCGCGGCAGCACGGCAACTACGCTTGCAAGCCGCTTGAGATCAATAGCCCCTCTCCCTCCGGGTGAGGGGCTTTGAGGTGTTACCTGACAATTTTATCGACATGAATATCCAGCTTTTTCAGGCGGTACCAGAAACTGCGCTCGGATATGCCGATTAACTGCGCCGCCGCAGCCTGTACGCCATTGGCCTGTTGCAGGGCACTTAGAATGTAGGCTTTTTCGACTTCGGCCAACGCGGCTTCCAGGTCGGGGGGCACGCTCGGTCCGGGGGCAAGCAAGGCACTGCTCTGGCCGGGTTGGGCACTGAACAGGTAGGGCGGCAGGTCACTGTCCTGGATAGTGCTGCTATTGGCCACAATGGTGGCGCGCTCCACGCAGTTTTGCAGTTCGCGAATATTGCCCGGCCAACTGTACTGGGCCATCGCCTGCAAGGCGCTGGGGCTGAAACCGGTGATGCGTTTGCCTGCGGTAGCACCCAGGTTATGGGCAAAGTGCCGCGCCAGCGAGGCGATGTCTTCAACGCGTTCGCGCAACGCGGGCAGCGGAATCGGGAAGACGTTCAGGCGGTAATACAAGTCTTCGCGAAACTCCTTGTCGGCTACGGCTTGCAGCAGGTTTTTGTTGGTCGCGGCGATGACCCGCACATCCACCTTGCGCTCTCGCGGATCCCCCACGGGCTCGATCACCCGTTCTTGCAGCGCCCGCAGGATTTTTGCCTGCAAGGCCAGGGGCATATCGCCCACTTCATCGAGAAACAGGGTGCCCTTGTCGGCCTGCATAAAGCGCCCGACCCTGTCTGCTACGGCGCCGGTAAACGCGCCTTTGCGGTGGCCGAACATCTCGCTTTCAAGCAGCCCCTCAGGAATCGCCGCACAGTTGACCGCGACAAAGGGTTTGTCGGCGCGGCTGCCGTGTTTGTGGATGGCGCGGGCGACCATCTCTTTGCCGGTACCGCTTTCGCCAGTCAGCAGGATCGTGGCGTTGCTCTCGCGTACCGAGTCGATGGCCTGCAGCACCCGGCGAAAGCTTGGGCTGTCGCCAATCAGGCTGTCGATGTGCTGGTGCTCGTCCAGCTCGGCGCGCATGCGCGCGTTGTCGCGCAAAATGTCGCGAAA
Organism: Pseudomonas sp. FSL R10-0056; assembly: GCF_009600105.1. NCBI lineage: Bacteria > Pseudomonadati > Pseudomonadota > Gammaproteobacteria > Pseudomonadales > Pseudomonadaceae > Pseudomonas > Pseudomonas sp. FSL R10-0056. The sequence goes on along the minus strand of NZ_WIWL01000172.1, from coordinate 50,525 downwards.
CTGCAGGGCTTTGCTGACCGTAATATCCAGCTCGTCGATATCAAAGGGCTTGGCGATGTAATCGTAGGCGCCGTTACGTATGGACTGTACGGCGTTTTTTACCGTGCTGTAGGCAGTCATTACAATCACTGGCAGGTTCGGGTAACGCTGTTTGATCTCGGCCAGTAACTGCGGGCCGTCCATGCCGGGCATGCGCCAGTCGCTGATCACCAGGTCGATATCTTCCTGCTCCAGAACTTCAAGTGCCTGCAGGCCGTTGCTGGCAGTGAAGACCTGAATCCGGTTCTGGCTCAGTGCCGAGCTGAGCAAGTCGCAGAGTTTGGGCTCATCGTCGACCACCAGCACGTTATGACTCATGTTTCATCCCCTCCGTGGGCCGGAATGTACAGGTTGAAGGTGGCTCCGACGTCTTTCTCGCTGATGCATTCGATGCGTCCGTCGTGGCTGTCCATGATGGAGAACACTTTGGCCAGGCCCAGCCCCGTGCCTGAGGCTTTGGTCGTCACAAAGGGCGTGAAAATACGCTCAAGCATATCGGGTGCGATTCCTTCTCCGGTATCAGCAATGCCTATTACTGTGTAGTCCTCTTCGCGGGAAATACGTACGGTCAGGCATCCGCCCTCAGGCATGGCGTCGATGGCGTTGATGATCAGGTTCAGGCACGCCTGTTTGAGTTGTCCGGCATCGGCGTACAGGGTCGCACCGGGCGCCTGATCGTCGATGTGGGCATCAATAGTGTGGCTTTCCAGCTCCGGTTTGCAGAAACCCAGAATGTCTTCGACCAGAGGCCGCGCCAGCTGCGGCGCACGCACGGGGGCGCTGGGCTTGGCGAATTCGAGAAACTCGGTGATCAGGTCATTGATGCGGGTCACCTCGCTGACCACGTACTCCAGATGGCGCTTGTCGGTTTCACCCAGATCGGCCCGGCGGTGCAACAGTTGGGTCGCGGTTTTGATAATGCCCAGCGGATTGCGGATTTCGTGGGCCAGGCCCATGGCCACCTCGCCCAGGGCATGCAGGCGGTCGCGGCGACGCAATTGGGCTTCGAGATGATGCAGCTCGCCCAGTCGTGCGGTCATATGGTTGAAGGTGCTGCTCAGCTCGGCCAGTTCGTCGTTGCCCGACACCGCCACGCGTTGGTTGTAGTCCCCGGCAGTGACGGCGCGTACCCCTTCGGAGAGGTCGCGCAACGGCCGGGTAAGGCGTTCGGAAACCAGCCAGCCGACGGTCAGCGACAGTACCGAGCCGACCAGGAAGATCAACGCGAACAGGTTGCTCTGGTTGACCAGCCCCACCAGGCTGCTATGGCGCAGCAGGCCACTGTAGATCACCCCTTGCAGCTCACCGGTGTCGTTGAGGATGGGCCAGTACAAGCCGCTGTAGCGGCTGGTGAATTGTTCGCTGGGCTGACGGGTTTCCCGCAGGGTTTGTTCGATGGCGCCGGGCACCATCAGCTGGCGGTCTTCGAAACGCTGGCTGGAGAATATCTCGGCAAAGCCTGCCGTATTGGACAGGTACAAACGCAAGTCGAGGGAGTGCACGTCGGCCACGCTGGTCAGAAAGCTGCTGTCCATATAGGTAGCCACCAGCAGCTGATAGTTCACTCCATCCTGGCTGGTGGCAAAGGTCGAGACTACGGTGCCGGTTGGCACACCGCCGACATTGATAGTTTGCAGTACAGCGTTGGGGCTCAGGCTGATCTGGTCGACAATGGTGTCGCTGGCGGTACTGAAAATCACTTTGTGGTCGCTGTCACGGATCAGCGCGACCACGTCTATGCCCATGGCTTCGGCGATATCGGCAGTCAGCCGGTCATGGCGGATGGCCTTGCTGGAGGACGGCGGGTGGGCGTGTTGGAGAAGCAGCTTGGCGGCGCGGGCGTTGTCCGCGAGGATTTCGCTGATCTCGTCCTTGACGATTTTGGTCGACTCCTGCAGCCAGACCCGTACGTTACTGTCGAAAATCTGCGACAGGGTGGTCGCTGCCAGTTCGGCAGCAATCATGGTCGGGATCACGCTGACCAGCCAGAACGCCAGCACCAGTTTGCGCTGTACGGTCCAGCGCGACACTTTGAAGGGTTGTGGCTGGCGCGGTGTTTTGGGCGTGGTGGGCATTAGTACTCGCTTATCGCAGCCGCCAGTGCCGGGTCGTGGCGGTCAGGGCGAATGAACAGTTTGACCAGTTTGAGTGCGTTATTGATCAGCCAGTTGCGATGCCGGAAAAACAGCGTATTGCTTTGAAAGGTGCAGCCCAGACGAATCTTGCTCGCGTAGCCGGCCTGACCGCATTCGTACAGGGCAATATTGTGACGTATGCAGTAATCGACATTCACCAGCCAACTCCTGAAGTACAGATTGTAGTCACGGGTGAGCTCAAGGTCGTGACCAAAAAACTTGTCGATCAGACGGTGTTCGTCAATCAACACCAGATTGAACGCCACCAGTTGATCGTCGAGCCAGTACAAAACGCACACTGCCCGGTCGCCGAGTTGTTGGAGGATACCGGTGAAATAGGTCGCTGGTAAGCGCTCCAGTTGCAGATCACTGCGCGCCAGGCTGGCCTCGTACAGGCGCATGATTTCAGGCAAGACGTCGTCAATTGCGTTGCGCCATTCCACCCGTGGGCCAGGCGTACGCAGTTTGCGGCGCATGTCTTTGCGGGTGGACTTGCCCAGCGAGCCAAGGTAGCCGTCCACTGATCCAAAGGGCACGGGCAGCGTCGCACTGGGCAAGCCGGGCATGGCCTGAAAGTCCGCCGCCTTGCAACTGTGCGCCCAGTCAGCGTCATGGCTGGGGACGTCCTTGACGGCAATCAGGCCGATACCCAGGCGGGCCGCATCGGTCTGGGCCAGGGTCAGCAACCGGGCGAGCAGGGCAGGGCGCTGCGCCGCCTGTACATGACTGGCCGTTCCCGCACTGCATTGTTCGGTCACCGGTGAGCCGATGGCGTAAAGCTTTAGCTGCACCAACCCCGGGAGTGCGCGATTGAGTTTTTCGGTAAAGCGTTTGCCGATGCCCTGGACCGTGGTGTCGAGGCGATAGCACGTGGTGAACGCAGTCGCTGCGGCAATCAGGGTGGAACCTTCGAACAGCGTCAGGTAACGCCATGCAAAGCCTTCAATCCCGGCTTTTTCGACGGCCATAATGTAATCCCAATCCTCCAGGGCATCTGGAAAACAGTCATTCCAGGCTTCACGGTCGATTGCCTGAATGGATGAAAAGGCTTGGGCTGTAATCATGGGGCGTCCTTGGGCTCAGGCCTGCTTGAGGTACTCGACAGGGACCGGTGCCGTGCGGCTGTTTTTCTTGATAAAGGCGTCACTCAGTTCGATCACGCGGCGGTATTGCAGGTCGACGGTGATCATGTGATAGCAGTTGTCGAGCAGCACCTTGGTCACCGGCCCGCCCAGATGGCGTTCGACGTAATCGGCGTTCCATCGGCTGGTGATATCGTCTTCAATGGAGTGCAGCACCAGGGCTTTGGTGGTGATCGAAGGCATGCGTTTTTTCACCACGGCATTCATCCGGTGCAGTTCACGCACGGTGATCCCTTCCATCGTCAACAACCCGGCATTGCTGCTTTCGCCGGCTTTCATCTGGCGCTCGACAATGGCCCTCAGGCGCTGGTTTTTAATACCGTAGGGCGGCTTTTCCTCAAAGCTGCACAGGTGCACACCAAAGGGGATCTTCATCAGCAGCGGGGTCATAAAGGCCAGCTTGTTGATGCTCCAGCCGTCATAACGCAAGGTCGTGGAGTACATCAACAGCCCGGCGACCTGGCCCGGGTGTTCGGAGGCCAGGTACATCGACATTACCGCACCCATCGACAGCCCGCCGACGAACACCTGCTGGTGGCGCTGGCGGATCCCGGCAAAGGTCTTGCGCACGCCTTCATACCAGTCCAGCCAGCCGGTGGCCTGCAGGTCGCTGTTGTCACCGCAGTGCCCGGCCAGGGTGGGGACGTACACCGTGCACGTCCCGTCTTTTGCCAGCCCCTGGGCAACCCGACGCAACTCCGTCGGGGTGCCGGTAAGGCCGTGGATCAACAAGACCCCGACCTCACCCGTGCCGAGAACGAAACCGGTGTTGCCTTCGCCCAGATCGATCTCTGCCCCATTCACCGTTTCATGGCCCGAGCCAGCAGGCGATCGAGCAGGGCGATGCCCAGGTCGATTTCGGCGTAGCTGATTTCCAGCGACGGCGCCAGGGTGATAACGTTCTTGTAGTAGCCGCCCACGTCGAGAATCAGACCCAGACGTTTGCCGTCGATTTCGATATCCCCCTTCATGCCTTCCTCAACCATGAAGTCGAGAGTGGCCTTGTCCGGGGTAAAACCGTCCGGGCCGCAGATTTCGCAGCGCAGGGCCAGGCCCAGGCCGTCGACGTCACCGATGATCGGGTAGCGTTTTTGCAGATCTTGCAGGCCGTCGAGGAAGTACTTGCCCTTGGCCATGACCATCGCGCCATAGTCGACTTCGCTGGTCATCTTGAACATTTCCAGGCCCACCGCAGTACCCAGCGGGTTGGAGGCGAAGGTGGAGTGGGTCGAGCCCGGCGGGAATACCTTGGGGTTGATCAGCTCTTCACGGGCCCAGATGCCGCCCAGCGGGTTGAGGCCGTTGGTCAGTGCCTTGCCGAACACGATGACGTCGGGTTTGACGTCGAAGTGTTCGATCGACCACAGCTTGCCAGTGCGCCAAAAGCCCATCTGGATTTCGTCAACCACCATGAGAATGCCGTGCTGATCCAGTACGTGCTTGAGCTCGCTGTAGAAGTTCATCGGCGGGATCACATAGCCGCCGGTGCCCTGGATCGGCTCGACGTAGAACGCGGCGTATTCGCTCTGGCCGACTTTCGGGTCCCACACGCCGTTGTATTCGGTCTCGAAAAGACGGGCGAACTGTTGCACGCAGTGGCTGCCGTACTCTTCCTTGGTCATGCCTTTTGGCCCGCGGAAGTGGTACGGGAACGGGATGAAGTTGGCGCGTTCGCCAAAGTGGCCGTAACGGCGACGGTAGCGGTAGCTCGAGGTGATCGATGAGGCGCCCAGGGTGCGGCCGTGGTAACCGCCCTCGAAGGCGAACATCAGGCTTTTGCCGTTGCTGGCGTTACGCACCACCTTCAGCGAGTCTTCGATGGATTGCGAGCCGCCGACGTTGAAGTGCACACGACCGTCGAGGCCGAACTTGTTTTTGGCGTCGACTGCAATGCGCTCCGACAGCTCGATCTTGCCCTTGTGCAGATACTGGCTGGCGATCTGCGGCAGGGTGTCGATCTGTTGCTTGAGGGCGTTGTTCAGGCGCGGGTTGGAATAACCGAAGTTGACTGCCGAGTACCACATTTGCAGGTCGAGGTAGGCCTGGTCTTCGGTGTCCCACACGTAGGAGCCTTCGCAGCGGCTAAAAATGCGCGGTGGTTCGATGTAGTGAACGGTGTCGCCGTACGAGCAGTACTTGGCTTCTTTTTCCAGAAGAATCTGGTCTTCAGGGGTAGCGATTCGAATATCAGACATGATTGAAGAGTTCCTGCTGTTCACGAGAATAGTGGGGCGCGTTGGCGGCATGGCTCGGCAGTTTGGCGAGCAGGGCCGGGAGTTCGGCAAAGGAGTCAAATCGTGCGTACGGGATACCGTTGCGCTCGCAGTGTTCGGCCAGGCTGTCCCTGGCAAAGACGAAATCGGCGCCAGAGGCCACGCACATGTCGGAGCGGCCATCGCCAATCACCAGCACGCGTTTGCCGTCGGGGGCGGATTTGCACTTGCAGTTGCCCGAAGCGGCACGGCAGGCGTCGCTGGAATAAGGGAAGTCGATGCGCCAACTGTTCTGGTCGACCTGACGCAGGCGGTTGGCCAGGATCGGCAACAGGCTTACGTAGTTACGGGCCAGAATGCGGGCGATGGCTTGTTCGATGCCGTCACTGACGACCTCGATGGAGGCGCCAAGACCGATGACGTGGTCGACGAAGTCGGGGAAGTCAGGGTCAATCTCAACGCTGTCGAAATAGGCCAGCAGCTCGGCAGGCGTGGCTTTGACCAGCGACAGCTGGCGGCTCAGGCATTCACGCGAACCGATGTCACCCTGCAACCATTGGTCTTCGATCGCTTCCCAGCTGGGGTCGGCGAAACGTTGAAGAATGTTGTCGATGACGTCGGTACGGGTAATGGTCCCGTCGAAATCACACACGATATGCCATTGCATCATCTGCATTGTCCTGTCGAAAAGGCGCGCTTTTTGCGCTTGCCAGAGGACATAGCATTGACTGTGCCAACTATTGAAAGCCCCGTGGGCTGGGGCTCTGCGCGAGTTTTTGGGTGGCAGTCGGGCTTGAAGCTACAATTTTTGTAGCTTGCTACAAACAACATGAGTGCTTGCGCAGGCCGCGCTAAAAAGGGATTGATGCGCGCATAGAACCTCTATGGAACCCTCGTGATGAAAACTCCGGTCTGTGCTTTTTTGCTGCTCACTTTGTTGGGCGTCAGCGCGGCTGCCCATGCCGCAGACGGCCCCAGTGGGGAAGTGGGCATGGGGATTGGCTATCAGCCGTATGATCCAAGCGCCAGCCGCTACCAGACAGTGCCATTGCCGTATTTTGATGTGGACTGGGGCGATGTCAGCCTCAATACCGATGACGGCCTGACCTGGAGTGCTTTCAAGGCCGACGGCTGGAGCGCAGGGCCCGTGCTCAACTATGTGTCGGGACGCAATGCCAATGGTTCGCTGCGGGGCCTGCGCGATGTTTCAGACATGGCCATGTTCGGCGGCTTTGTGCAGTACAGCCCGGCTGACTTCTGGCGTGTCTACGCACAGCTCGGGCAGGCGGTGGGTGGTGCAGGCGGTCAAGGCGGGGTGCTGGGTCAGGTCGGGGGCGAGTTGGGTTACCCGCTGGGGCAGGGGATTATCGGCAGCAGCCAGTTGGCGGTGCACTTTGCTGATGGTCGGCAGATGTCGACCTTTTTTGGCGTAAGTGACAGCGAGGCGCAGGCGTCAGGGATTTCCGCGTACAAGGCCAGTGGCGGCCTCCAGAATGTTACCTTGACCCAGAATTTCGAGTTTCCGCTGACCGCGAACTGGTCGCTGGTGACCAGTGCCAGCTGGACACGCCTGCTGAGGGCGGCGGCGGACAGCAGCATCGTACGCGAGCAGGGCAATGTGAATCAGGGCGCGGTGCAGACGGCGGTAAGTTACAAATTCTGAAGCGGCCCTCCCAACCCTCTCCCGGAAAGAGAGGGTTGGGCTAAGGGAAAGCAGGCAGTGACTCAATGTTCCGGTTCACCATCGGCCAGCAGCGCAATCCCGCCGACAATCACCGCCACGCCTGCCCAGTGCAGTGCGCTGATTTGCTCGCCAAGGCCCAGCCAGGAGCCCATCAGCACCCCGACAAATACCAGTGAACTCAAGGGAAACGCCAGCGACAGGCTGCTGCGGCGCAATATCAGCATCCAGACAAAAAACGCGCCGAAATAACAGGCAATGGCCACCCATACTCCCGGGTTGAGCAGCACGGCCTGGAGCCACTGCAGGGTGAAGTCCATCTGTCCCAATTGATCGCCACCGATTTTGGTGGCTATTTGCCCTGCGCTCTCGAGAGCAATCAACAAGGCCCACAGCACAATCGTGCCCAAACGCCCGTGCAGCCAGCCGTTATCCGGGGCTTTTAACCCGTCAGTGTTTGCCATTGCTCAACTCCTCAAGCTGCGGTGATGCAGACCAGCATCACTCCAAGGGTAATAACCAGGGTGCCCATCCAGCGCCGACGGCTGACGTGTTCGCCCAGGAACACCTTGCCGGCGAATACCACACCGCAATACGCCAGCGCAGCGGCCGGGAATAGCAAGCTCAAGGGTGCCCTCGACAGGGCCTCCAGCCAGACGAAGAACTCAATCACGTAAGCGCCGACCCCAGCCCACAGCATCGGTGCACTAAATACCTGACCCCAGAAGGCATTCAGGCGAAAACCACCCTCCAGTTCCGGCAAGCGGTCCAGGCCGATTTTGAAACACAGCTGGCCGATAACATCGAGCACAATGGAAAACGCCACCAGCGCAATTACGATCAAGGACATGGGAACAGCTCCTCGAATAAATGGATCAGCGCTTCATTGGTGGTTGAGTTGCGCAGCAGATCGCTTTCACTCCAGCGCCCAGGTGCTGGCTGGTCCGATCGGGCCTCCCAGCGTTTGAGCACATTGCGGTGCGCAGCCTTGGCAAACTCACCGCAAACATCAATACCCAATACCCGCTTGCTGGTGGCCAGGGCACGAAGGGCGTGAAGCAAGTGGGTCAGGCGCATACCACCCTGATCCCAGTTGGTGGCGGCGTCTTCGCTGGCGAGTACGTCTTTGTCCACGGTTATCCAGATCGCTTCGGTAGGCAGACTGCGGATCAACTCGTCGAGAAAGGTCGGCCAGTCCTGATCGGCGAGGTTGCGCCAGTGCAACAGGTTCTCGTGCTGCTCGTGCCCTGCGCCGTCGCCGATTCGGCCCCAGACCTTGGTGGGAGCATGCTGCCAGGGGAATAGTTGCAAATCGCCACGGCACAGGGCCCCGAGATTTGCGCCCTTGAACTGCGGGTTTTGCAGGTCATCACTGCAGGGGCCGAGGGTGACTATGCGTTTGATGTTCGGCAGCTTCAAGGCGCGGTTGACCCACGAACCGCAATGGCGGCGGGGGGCAAAGCGCACCCAGTCAGGATGGTTGTCGAAGTGGATCAGGGTGATCGGTTCGGGCAAGTCCGCGAGCAAGGCCGGGGTCAGGTGGTGATAGTCGCCGGAGCCTATAAAAAAGATTTCTGGCCGCTGCGTGGAGCGTTTCGGCCGTTGTTGCAGGCGTTCAGCGAAGCGCCGGTAATTGCGTTCGGTGGACCACAGACGCAGTTGCGGCCCCAGTTCCAGCAAGTCCAGGCGTGTGGCACGACCGTCGGTCAGACGTTGCTTAATCGGTGCTTGTGAGGTCAGGCTGTGATCAAGATCGAGAATATTCAAAGTGTGATTTACCCCATGTCATCGCCGCCGATCCAGGCAGGGCGGGCTTTATAGGGTAAATGCAAGGGGCGGGCCAAACGACTTGGCCTGTGGGGGTCGGGGTTGCCAGCGAGGATGTCACTGCTGTTTATCTGGCAAACCGCGTCATTTGTATTGCGAGCAAGCCCGCTCCCATCGTTTCAGTGCAGGCGTACCCAAACGCTGACCAGCACGGTCGCGGCCATTAGCCAGGCTACGGCGGCCAGCGCCAGCGAGGCTTCAAGGCGCATGCGATCGACCAGCACGTACAGGGCAGCGAGGTACACGAAGTAAGGAATGATCGACCACATGCCGAACACAATGGTGGTTTTCAGGTCGTCCACCGAGCGGCCTTTGCCGACGATGTAGTGGGCGATCAGGGCAAAGGTTGGAAACAGCGGCACAAGCCCTGCGATGTAGTAGTTTTTGGTTTTGGCCAGCATGGCCAGAATGATCACCACTCCAGCGCCCAGTGCAGCTTTGAGAATCAGATCCATCAGTGCGCGAGCCCGTATTTTTTGACTTTATCAAAGAGGGTGGTCTTGGCCATGCCCAGTTCCTGGCTGGCCTGGGTCAGGTTGCCGCCGCTGCGTTGCAGGGCATCGTTGAGCAGGTTGCGTTCGAACGCTTCCACCGCCTCGGAAAACCCCAGCCCCTGCGCTGCATTGCTCCCCGGCTTTTTGAACGCCGGAAGGCCCAGGGCAAAACGTTCGGCCACGTTGCGCAGTTCCCGCACATTGCCCGGCCAGTCATGACTCATCAGGCTGGACAGGGTCTGGTTATCCAGCTCCGGGGCCGCACGGTCGAAACGCAATGATGATTGCTGCAGAAAGTATTCAAACAGTTGCAGGATGTCTTCGCGGCGTTCGCGCAAAGGTGGCAGCTCAAGTGTGACCACGTTCAGGCGGTAGTACAGGTCGCTGCGAAACTGGCTGGCCTTGCTCAGTTGGTCGAGGTCGGATTTGGTCGCCGCAATAACCCGGCAGTCCACATCGATGCTCTGGTTGGAGCCCAGGCGCTCCAGAGTGCGCTCCTGCAAAACCCGCAGCAGTTTGATCTGCAGGTTGAGCGGCATGCTTTCCACTTCGTCGAGAAACAGCGTGCCGCCATGGGCGTGTTCGATTTTGCCGATGCGGCGTTTGCCTGCCCCGGTAAAGGCGTTGGCTTCGTGGCCGAAAATTTCGCTTTCAAACAGGTTTTCCGGCAGACCACCGCAGTTGAGGGCGACAAATTGCTGGGGCTGGCGGCGGCTGAAGTCGTGCAGGCAGCGGGCGACCAGCTCCTTGCCGGTACCGGTTTCACCTTCAATCAGCACGTTGGCTGAAGTATCGGCGACGTTGGCTATCAGTTCGCGCAACTGCTGCATGGCCGGCGAGCGGCCGATGATGCGTCCTTCAAGTGAATCACGCTCGGCAAGCTGACGGCGCAGCGACCAGACTTCCCGCGCCAGGCTGCGCTGCTCCAGCGCACGACGGGCCACATCAACCAGGCGTTCGGGGGAGAAGGGTTTCTCCATAAAGTCATAGGCACCGTCACGCATGGCGCCCACGGCCATGGAAATATCGCCATGCCCGGTAATCAATACCACCGGCAGGGTGCGGTCGCGGGCCTTGAGGTGCTTGAGCAGTTCAAGACCATCCATTCCGGGCAGGCGGATATCACTGATGACGATACCCGGGAAGTTGTCGCCTACCAGCGCCAGCGCCTGTTCGGCACTGCTGACGCCTTCGCTGCGAATATCTTCGAGCGCCAGCGCCTGCTGGCAGCCGAGCAGAACATGGGGATCGTCTTCAACAATCAGGACCGTCAGGTCGTTATTCATGGCGTGTCGGCCTTAGCAGGTTGTACCAGCGGCAAAAGAAGGACAAATGCGACACCACCGGTGACCGGGAACTCGACACTGAGGCTACCGCCGGCAGCAGCGGCCAGGCTGGCCGACAGGGTCAGGCCAAGGCCTAGACCCTGTTCGCCGGGTTTGGTGGTGAAGAAAGGTTCAAAGAGATGTTTGCGTGCTTCTGGCTCGATCCCGGGACCGTTATCGCGCACGCACAGACGGTATTTGGCGTCGTTGGGCTCGCCCGTCAGCCACAGTTGCGGTTGTGTCGCCTGACCTTGCATGGCGTCCAGCGCATTGCCGATCAGGTTGACCAGAATTTGCTCAAGTCGGGTTTGATCAATCTTGAGCGCCACCTCCGTGAAGTCTCGATGCAGTTGCACCCCTGATTCTTCCATGCGGCTGGCGAGCAGTTGCAGGGCGGCGTCAACGGCCTTGCCCAGGCAGGCCTGGCCATGATCGTCACCGCGGCGGGCGAAGGAGCGCAGGTTAGCGGTGATGCGGCCCATTCGGTCGACCAGATTGTTGATGGTGCCGAGGTTGTCCGCGGCGACCTTGAGATCACCGCGTTCAAGAAAACGCACGGTATTGCCCGACAGCGTGCGCAAGGCCGCCAGCGGCTGGTTCAGTTCATGGGCGATGCTGGTGGACATCTGCCCGATGGCCGCCAGCTTGCCCGCCTGTACCAGTTCATCCTGGGCGCGGCGCAGGGTGTCTTCGGCCTGGCGCCGCTCGCGTATCTGGCCTTTGAGCCGTTCGTTGCTGGCCCGCAGGTGGGTGGTGCGCTCGGTGATCTTGCGCTCCAGCTGGTTGTTGGCCTCTTGCAGGGCTTCCCGTGCAGCCAGTCGAGTGGCTATCACTTTGCGTCGCTCATTCCAGGCAATCAGCAAAAAGGCCAGCAAGGCAAATGCCACCGCCACCAGCATTCCCTGGTTCGCCGCTTCACGGCGCAGGTCTTGCAATGGCGTGAGCAGGGTGATGTCCCAGGGGGTGTCGTTAAGCCTGCGGGTTTGCGCCAGGTAGCTGACTTCCTGGTGGTCGGTCACCACATCGTTACTGCTGGCGAAGGTGACTTTTTCTACGCCTTCGGCGAGGTTTTCCCGCTCCAGCGGTTCCAGCTCGTTGAGCGGCCACCAGTAGTACTGCAGGCTGCGGGCCAGGCGCTCCTTGGTGTCGGCACTGAGCGGGTGGATGGACTTGAGCCGCCGGGTAGGGTCGCTGGACAGGATGATAATGCCGTTCTCGTCGCTGACGTAGGCTTCGAGGCGGGCGCGTTGCCAGCGCTCCTCAAGGGCTTCGAGGCGGACTTTGATCACGGCCACGCCAATGATCTTGCCCTGCTCTTCCAGGCCGTGGGCGAGGTAGTAGCCGGGTTCACCCGAGGTACTGCCAATGCCGTAGAAGCGTCCGGGCTGGCCGCGTACGGCATCCTGAAAATAGGCGCGAAATGACAGGTCCTCGCCCAGATAACTGTCGGTATCCCGCCAGTTGCTGGTAGCCATCACGCGGCCGGTGGTGTCGAGCACATAGATGGCCCGGCTGCGGCTGCGGCGGTTCAGGCCTTCGAGGTATTGGTTGACGGTGACCCGGTTCTGCACGGAGGGATCGGCGAGCAATCGCGAAACGCTGGACTCCAGCTCCAGCAGGCTGGGCAGGTAAGTGTATTTGCCCAGCTCACTTTCAACGGTACGGGCATGCAGTTCCAGTTGGCGTTCGCCGGTTTCGCTCAGGGTACGAATACCGAAGTGTTCACTGATGCGATAGCCCGCGTAGCCCAGGCCGATCGTCAACAGGATGATCAGCAGAGGCAGCAGGAAATGACGGAGCAGGCGAGGTTTCACGGCAAGTGAGGGCGGAGCACCGCGATAAATAGTGGGGTCGCATTTCATCACAGATGCCTTGGGTCAACCACTGTGCAGTGGTTGACCGTTCACGTAGATCCACTGTGGGAGCGGGCTTGCTCGCGATGGGAGCGGCGCGGTTCATCAGTTAACCAGGATCGCTGCCATCGCGAGCAAGCCCGCTCCCACCCAAGCCGGTGGGAGCTGAACGGGTGTTTAGTGCTGCAGGATCTTGGCGAGGAAGTGCTGGGCACGCTCGGAGCGGGCCGATACATCACCGAAAAACTCTTCTTTCTCACAGTCTTCGACGATTTTGCCCTGATCCATAAAGATCACCCGATTGGCGACCTTGCGGGCAAAACCCATTTCGTGGGTCACGCACATCATGGTCATGCCTTCGTTGGCCAACTGCACCATGACGTCGAGCACTTCGTTGACCATTTCCGGGTCAAGGGCCGAGGTCGGTTCATCAAACAGCATGACGATCGGGTCCATGGCCAGGGCGCGGGCAATCGCCACACGTTGTTGTTGCCCGCCGGAAAGCTGGCCGGGGTGCTTGTGGGCATGGGCCGACAGGCCTACGCGTTCCAGAAGCTCAAGGCCTTTTTTGGTGGCTTCAGCCTTGCTGCGGCCCAATACCTTGACCTGGGCAATGGTCAGGTTTTCGGTGATGGTCATGTGCGGGAACAGTTCGAAGTGCTGGAACACCATGCCAACCCGCGAACGCAGCTTCGGCAGGTTGGTCTTCGGGTCGGCAATGGAGGTGCCGTCAACCACGATGTCGCCTTTCTGGAACGGTTCAAGGGCGTTGACGCACTTGATCAGGGTCGACTTGCCCGAGCCCGACGGGCCACAGACAACGACCACTTCGCCTTTTTTGACTTCAGTACTGCAATCGGTCAGTACCTGGAAGTCCCCGTACCACTTGTTGATGTTCTTGATCGAGATCATACGGCAAACCTTTTTTGCAGACGCTTGACCAGCAGCGAGGCGGAAAAGCTGATGATGAAATACACCAGACCGGCGAAGATCAGGAACTCATTGGAGCGGCCGATGATGTCGCCACTGGAACGCGAGGCATTGAGGAAATCCACCAGGCCAACCGTGTAGACCAGAGAGGTGTCCTGGAACAGGATAATGCTCTGTTGCAGCAGCAGCGGGGTCATTTTACGAAAGGCCTGGGGCAGGATGATCAGGCGCATGGCCTGGCCGTAGCTCATGCCCAGGGCCTTGGCTGCACCCATTTGCCCCTTGGGGATGGCCTGCACGCCTGCTCGCACGATTTCGCAGAAGTAGGCTGCTTCGAACATGACGAAGGCTACCAGGCACGACTCGAACGCCCCGATCGGGGTGTCCTTGCCGGTGATCCAGCGCAGCACGAACGGCACGGCCAGGTAGAACCAGGTAATGACCAGCAGCAGCGGGATGGAACGGAAATAGTTCACGTAAGCGCCGGCCAGGTTGGCCATCCACTTGCTTGACGATAAACGCATCAGGGCCAGCACGGTGCCCAGGGCCACACCACCGACAACGCCCATGACCATCAGCTTGAGGGTCATGATCATGCCGTTCCACAGGCCCGGCAGGGCGGGGACAATCCCGCTGAAATCGAAGAAGTCCATTATTTGCCCCCCAGAGACATGAGACCGGGTACGGCTACTTTTTTCTCGATCAGGCGCATCAACAGCATCAGGCTCATGTTCAGGGTGAAGTAGATCAACGTGGCCAGGGTGAAGGCTTCAAACAGGTTGGCGGAAAACTCGGCCGTCTGTTTGGTTTGTGCCAGCAGTTCCATCAAACCGATCAGCGAGGCCACGGACGAGTTCTTGAACACGTTGAGGAATTCGGAGGTGAGCGGTGGAATGATGATCCGGTAGGCCTGTGGCAGCAGCACGTTCCAGTAGATCTGCGCCATGCTGAAACCCATGGCGCGGGCCGCTGCTTCCTGGCCCCGTGGCAGGGCTTCGATACCGGTACGTACCTGTTCGCAAACACGTGCGGCGGTAAACAGGCCCAGACACACGACAACGCTCAGATAAGCCGAAGTGGTCGGGTTGAGGTCCTGCTTGTACCATTCCTGCAGGTTGGGTGGCAGCAGATCGGGCACCAGGAAGTACCAGATAAACAGCTGCACCAGCAGCGGAACGTTACGGAAGATTTCTACGTATACCGTGGCAATGCCCGCGATAAAGCGGTTCGGCAGGGTGCGCATCACGCCCAGCAGCGAACCCAGGATCAGCGCGACAATCCAGGCGACAACAGCGATAGCGATGGTCCAGCCCAGGCCGGAAATAAACCAGTCGAGATATGTCTCGCTGCCTACGCCGGTGGACTTGAAGAACACGCTCCAGTCCCAATTGTAATTCATGCAGGGTCTCCCCTCAGATGGGTCTATAAACAAGCACTTGCTTCAGGGAATCCGTTCTCACCCGGCAGGGTCGCCGGGCACACTTAGCCCGCTCGATAACCGGCGGGTCGAGTGCTCTCTAATGCAATAAGAAGCTTAGTCCAAAGGTGGTCGACACCCCCGGGCGCAATGGCTTGCGCCCGGGGGGTTCAGCCGGCTGAAATCAGGATTTCTTTTCTTCAGCCGGTTTGTCGTCTGCTGCCTTGTCGGTAGGGGTGGCAATCAACGCTTTGAGCTCATCGCTCATCGGGAACATCAGGTTCAGGCCTTTTGGTGGAATCGGCGACTCGAACCAGGTTTTGTAGGTGTCGTTGATCTTGCCCGACTTGTAGTAGGCAACGATGGCGTCATCCACGGCCTTTTTGAATTCCGGATCGCCTTTACGCAGCATGCAGCCGTAGATTTCGTAAGACTGTGGAGTGCCGGTCACGGCCCAGTCTGTAGGCTTCTTGGCTTTGGCCATTTCACCGGCCAGCAGGGCGTCGTCCATCATGAAAGCAACAGCACGGCCCGACTCCAGCATGTTGAAGGCTTCGCCGTGGTCTTTTGCCGAGATCACGTTCATGCCCATCTGCTTGTCGGCGTTCATCGCTTTGAGGATGCGCTCGGAGGTGGTACCAGCAGTGGTCACGACGTTTTTGCCTTTCAGGTCAGCGAAGTCCTTGTAAGGCGAGTCCTTTTTGGACAGCAGGCGCGTACCGATTTCGAAGATGCCGACCGAGAAGTCGACTTGCTGTTGGCGTTCAACGTTGTTGGTGGTGGAACCACACTCAACGTCAACGGTGCCGTTCTGCACCAGCGGGATACGGGTCTGGGAGGTGACGAGGTTGTACTTGACCTTCAGGTCCGGCATGTCGAGCTGTTTTTTCAGCCCTTCAACGATAGCCAGTTGCACATCATGGGAGTAGCCAACCGGTTTGCCGGAAGCGTCCGCGATGTAGGAGAACGGAATGGAGGAGTCACGATGCCCAAGGGTGATGGTGCCGGATTCTTTGATTTTCTTCAGTGTGCCGGTCAATTCGGCTGCAAAAACTGGAGTGCTAATCAGAGCTGCAGCAATTGCTGCGCCCAAAAGTTGCGGAACGATGCGCATCGATGTTTCCTCGACATTGTTTTTTTTATTGAGCCCGTTTGCAGGCCCTTTTTTACTCAGAACGTCTCAACAGGCTAAACGCTCTGTTTAAGCATTCGGCATAGAGTGTAGAGCATGAGTCGTGCCAGCCCTGGTATTAAAGTCTAACCTGCTGATTTATAACGAATTAAAGTTTTATGTCGGGACTTCGGTGGCATGCAGATGCCCGGAAAGCCGAATCATTGGGGGGGAGTGCGTTCGGAAAACCGAATGAAAGGCAGGCAGTGCGGGGGGGGAGGAGCGAAGGCCCGTGCAAGCGGACTCGCTCCCACGGGCCATCTAAACGCGAATTAAGCGGCCTGAACCTTGCGGTGTTTCAGGCCAAGGGTGGTCATGTACTGGCTCAGGTGGGCCTGTTCCTCGGCCGTGGTGAACAACCCAAGCTTGGTGCGGCGCCACAGGATGTCCTGTGCCTCCAGTGCCCATTCCTGGTTGCACAGGTAATCAACCTCACGGCTGTAAAGGCCGCTGCCGATATGCTCGCCCATGTCGCTCAGGCCTTGTGCACCTTCGAGCAAGCTCCAGGAGCGGTTGCCATAGGTGATTGCCCAGCGCTTGGCAATTGCGGCATCCAGCCAGCTGTATTTGCTGACCAGGGCCTCGCTCAGGGCTTTTGGCGTGGTCATGCCTTCGCCGCCGGGTAATGTCGCGCTGGCGGTCCAGCTCGGCTTGATCTGGGTGAAGTAGGGTGTCAGCTGTGCCATGGCCGATTCGGCCAGCTTGCGATAGGTGGTCAGTTTGCCGCCAAATACCGATAGAAGCGGGGCTTCGCCCGCTGCGCCAGACAATGCCAGGGTGTAGTCGCGGGTCACGGCCGAAGGGTTGTCGGACTCGTCATTGCACAGCGGGCGCACGCCGGAGTAGGTGCGCAGAATGTCGCTGCGGCTCACTTGCTGCTTGAAGTGGGCGTTGACCACATTAAGCAGGTAGTCGGTTTCTTCTTCGGTAATGCTGACCTTGGCCGGATCGCCGGTGTATTCGCGGTCAGTGGTGCCGATGATGGTGAACTGGTCCATGTACGGAATGGTGAACACAATCCGCTGGTCTTCGTTCTGCAGGATGAAGGCATTTGGCGCGTCATACAGCTTGGGCACAATCAGGTGGCTACCCTGGATCAGGCGGATGCCGTAAGGCGAGTCCAGCTTGAGGTCGTCCTTGATGAATTTGGCGACCCAGGGGCCGGCGGCATTGACCAGGGCCTTGCTGCGGATCGAAAACAGGCTGCCATCTGCACGTTCCAGGTTCAACTCCCACAAACCCTTGTTACGGCGCGCGCCGACGCAACGGGTCTGGGTGTGAACATGGGCGCCTTTTTCCCGCGCGGCCATGGCGTTGAGCACTACCAGGCGCGCGTCATCGACCCAGCAATCGGAGTATTCAAAACCTTTGGTGATTTCTGCTTTAAGGGGGCTGTTGGCACCGAACTTGAGGCTGGTTGAACCAGCCAGCTTTTCACGCTTGCCCAAATGGTCATACAGGAACAGGCCGGCACGGATCATCCACGCCGGGCGCAGGTGCGGTCGGTGCGGCAATACGAAACGCATCGGTTTAACGATATGCGGGGCTTTGGCCAGCAGCACTTCGCGTTCGGCCAGCGCTTCGCGCACCAGGCGGAACTCGTAATGTTCGAGGTAGCGCAGGCCACCGTGGATCAGCTTGCTGCTGGCAGAGGACGTGTGGCTGGCCAGATCGTCCTTTTCGCAAAGGAACACCGAGAGGCCGCGCCCGGCTGCATCTGCCGCAATCCCGACACCATTGATTCCACCACCAATAACGGCGACGTCGTAAACCTCAGCGAGGGGAGTGGCAGGCAAGGTGGTCAGGGGCATGGGTTGGCCTCGCGTTCTTTACGCATATTTGAATTCGAACATTAATGTTCATTTGCGAAAATATTAGCGGATAAAGGCGCGCGCAGCCAGCACCCTTCGATTGAAAAAACTCATCGAAGGGCGTCGAAAGGAAGAATTTCGAACATTTTAGTGTAGGGCAATGATTCTGCGGGAGCAGGCATTGCTCGCAATGCAGGCGCTGCGGCTCACCTGTCAGGTTGCGGTGATGCCATCGCGAGCAAGCCCGCCCCACAGCATCTGAATCCGCATCACTATCTGAGTGCGGTTACACCACTTCCAGACGAATTTTGTTCTGGGCCAGCAGTTGCGCCAGCTCCGGCACGGGCGGCTGGTCGGTGACCAGGCAATCGATCAAGGTGATCGGGCCCAAGCGGACCATTGCATTGCGGCCGAACTTGCTGGAGTCCGCTGCCAGGATAGTTTGTCGGGCATTGGCGATAATCGCCTGGGATACGCGTACTTCCTGATAGTCAAAGTCCAGCAAGCTGCCGTCAGAATCGATACCGCTGATACCAACCAAGGCGAAGTCGAACTTGAACTGGTTGATAAAGTCGACGCTGGCCTGACCGACGATGCCACCATCGCGGCGCACATTGCCGCCGGCGATCAGTACTTCGAAGTCGTCTTTTGCGCTCAGGATCGACGCAACATGCAGGTTGTTGGTGATGATTTTCAGGTGATTGTGGTTGAGCAGCGCCCGGGCAATCGACTCGGTGGTGGTGCCGATATTGATGAAAATCGAGGCGTGATCGGGAATCTGGGCGGCAATGGCTTCGCCAATGCGGCGCTTTTCATCGCGCATCTGGTCGGCCCGCATGGCGTAGGCGGTGTTCTCTACACTGGAGTCATAGGCGGCGCCACCGTGGTAGCGGCGCAACAGGTCGGCTTCTGCCAACTGGTTGATGTCACGGCGAATGGTCTGCGGCGTGACGACGAACAACTGAGCCATTTCCTCGATGCTGACATAACCGCGCTCGCGTACGAGTTCGAGGATCTGCTGTTGGCGTGGAGGCAGATTCATGGAGTTTCCTTTGGGCGGCGAAGCAAATTCACCCATGATGCCGCAGGAAAGCGTCGTCTGCTACTCGCAGGTGCCTCAAGCAACTGCGGGCGCCATAGGCGCCCGCAGATGTAATTGCCCGTACTTAGTTGCTTTCTTCGTGAGGTTCCCAGTCGCGGGTACGGCTTACGGCTTTTTTCCAGCCGGCATAGAGCTTCTCTTTGCAGCTTTCGTCCAGTGCAGGTTCGAACTCGCGCTCGATCACCGCCTTGCCGCGCAGTTCATCCAGGCTGCCCCAGAAGCCGCAAGCCAGACCCGCCAGGTAGGCAGCGCCCAAGGCCGTGGTTTCACGCATTTGCGGGCGTTCAACCTGGGTGCCGAGGATGTCTGCCTGAAACTGCATCAGGAAGTTGTTGGCTACGGCACCACCGTCTACACGCAGGGCTTTGAGGCGTTCGCCGGAGTCCTGTTGCATAGCGTCCAGTACGTCCCGTGTCTGGTAGGCAATCGACTCCAGCGCAGCACGAATGATGTGGTCTACGCGTACGCCGCGAGTAAGGCCGAACAGTGCGCCACGGGCATACGGGTCCCAGTAGGGGGCACCGAGGCCGGTGAAGGCAGGCACCAGATACACGCCATTGCTGTCTTTGACTTTATTGGCGAAGTATTCGGTGTCGTGGGCGTCGTTGATGATCTTCAGTTCGTCACGCAGCCATTGCACGGTGGAGCCACCGTTGAACACGGCGCCTTCCAGGGCGTAGGCCACTTCGCCGCGGGGGCCGCAGGCGATGGTGGTCAGCATGCCGTGGGTCGACTTCACGGCGTTGGCGCCGGTGTTCATCAGCAGGAAGCAGCCGGTGCCGTAGGTGTTCTTGGCCTGGCCGGGCTCGACGCACATCTGGCCAAACAGCGCGGCCTGTTGGTCGCCGGCAATGCCGCCGATGGCGATACCGCTTTTGGTGCGGCCGTAGATTTCTGAAGACGACTTCACTTCAGGCAACATTTCGCGCGGGATATCCAGCACCTCCAGCATCTTGGCATCCCACTCCAGAGTGTGGATGTTAAAGAGCATGGTGCGCGAGGCGTTGGTGTAATCGGTAACGTGGGTTTTGCCGCCGGTAAATTTCCAGATCAGCCAGCTGTCGATGGTGCCAAACAGCAGTTCGCCTTTGCGCGCCCGTTCGCGGCTGCCTTCGACGTTGTCGAGGATCCACTTCAGTTTGGTGCCGGAGAAGTACGGGTCGGTCACCAGGCCGGTGGTGTCGCTGATGTATTGCTCGTGACCGTCGCGCTTGAGCTGCTCGCAGATCTCGGTGCTGCGACGGCATTGCCAGACGATGGCGTTGTAGATCGGGCGGCCGCTTTCTTTGTCCCAGACCACCGTGGTTTCGCGCTGGTTGGTAATGCCGATGGCGGCAACCTGGTCATGATGCAGGCCGGCCTGGGCCAGGGCCTCAACCATCACGGCGCTCTGGGTGGCAAAAATCTCCATCGGGTCGTGTTCGACCCAGCCCGGTTGCGGGTAATGCTGTTGGAACTCACGTTGTGCTGTGCACACCACGTTGGCGTCACGATCGAAGATGATCGCTCGCGAACTGGTGGTGCCTTGGTCCAGCGCAATGATGTAGTTCTTATTCTGAGTGTCGGTCATTTGTTAGTGCCTTGCAGAATGAGGGAGGTTGCGGGCGCGAGACAGGTAACGGGCAGTAGGTCTCGTGCGCCCCGTTTCATCAGTCGGTATCAGGATGCCTGGGTCTTTGCAGGCGCAGCGGCTTGGGTAACCGCATCTGCCGGGGCAATGTCAGGCAAGTGCCGGGCAATCATCCCGCGATAAATGGCAGCGCCCAGACAGGCACCTACGATGGGTGCAAAAATGGGAATCAGGAAATACGGGATATCGCGCCCGCCGGTGAACGAGACGTCCCCCCAGCCAGCGAAGAAAGTCATCAGCTTGGGCCCGAAATCACGCGCAGGGTTCATCGCAAAACCGGTCAATGGGCCCATCGAGCTGCCAATGACGGCGATCAGCAAGCCGATCAGCAGGGGGGCCAATGGGCCACGGGGCAAGCCGTTTTTGTCGTCGGTCAGGGCCATGATTACGCCCATAAGGATAGCGGTTATCACAAGCTCGACGAGGAAGGCCTGCAGCGTTGTCAGCGAAGGGTGCGGGTAGGTCGAGAATACCGAGGCCAATTCCAGGCTGGCCTGGCTGCCACGTACCATCTGGTGGGCTTGTTCGTAATCGAAGAACAGGTTGCTGTAGAGCGTGTAAACCAACGCCGCTGCGCAAAAGGCCCCTGCGATCTGGGCGAGGATATAGAAAGGCAGTTTACGTTTTTCAAAATCGGTGAACAGGCACAGCGCAATGCTGACCGCCGGGTTCAGGTGTGCGCCGGAAACGCCGGCCGTCAGATAAATCGCCATGCTGACGCCAATGCCCCAGATGATACTGATTTCCCATAGGCCAAAACTTGCGCCCGCGACCTTGAGAGCCGCAACACAGCCGGTACCGAAGAATATCAAAAGTGCGGTGCCGAGAAACTCGGCCAGGCACTGGCCTGAAAGTGTGGGGTGCTGCGATGCAGTCGACATGTAAAACCTCGTTATTGTTGTTTTTTGACGTCGTCAATCAGGGTGGCAGTGCGCCTGAGCCTGGACCGGGAACTGCGTATTTGTGTTTTACGCTGTCAGGCTGAGTCGTGTGAGTATATTCAGATTCGAAAAAATATAGACAAGAAACACTGCTGTCAAAGGTCGAAAGTGAACGGGTATTCACATTCTGACTTCAGATGAGTGCTTTGGTATTGGTTTTTATGTAAACAAAGACTACGAATTGAGAGGGGTAAAGGTAACTTTTTAGCTACATGCAGGGTCTGTAACCTCGGTTTCAGCGCCTTTTTACGGGGTAATAGCCTAAAATCGGCCATCGTATTTCTTTCTCCTCTGCAAAACTGGAGCTGTCATGACGCCTGCACTGGACCTGCTGAAAAAAGTTCGCGCCGAACATCGGGTACACAGCTATGAACACGACCCCAAGGCGGCATCCTACGGCCTGGAGGCCGCAGAAAAGCTTGGCCTGGAGCCTGCGCAAGTGTTCAAAACGCTGTTGGCCAGCAGTGAAAAGGGCGAGTTGCTAGTTGCCGTCGTACCGGTCGTCGGAAGTCTTGATTTGAAAGCGCTGGCTCAGGCAGCGGGGGTGAAGAAAGTCGAAATGGCGGACCCGGCGGCGGCTCAGCGCTCCACAGGTTATCTGCTTGGCGGGATCAGCCCGTTGGGGCAAAAGAAGCGCCTGCGTACTTTTATTGATAAAAGTGCCGAGGGTTTTTCGACTATTTTTGTCAGCGCCGGACGACGCGGCCTGGAGGTGGAACTGGCGCCTGCGGTGCTGGCAGAGCACACGCAAGCGAAGTTCGCAGAAGTAGGCAGGGCGTAAGCGCTGCCACAGGTTTTTAGTGCGCTGTGCTGAAACGCCTTACACCTGATTCGGATTGCGGGATTTGCGCCGCTATGCTGCCGCTGGTTTGAAACATCACCAGGTGTTCGGCGGCAACGCGAATACCCACTTCAGCGCCAGGCAAGTGGTCGGCATGACTCGGGAAGATCGACTCCAGCTGGCTGCCTGTCGGCAGTTGCAGGCGATAAAGGGTCGATGCGCCGAGGAATGTCTTGCCGATGATCCGCGCCTTCAAATCGCTGTCCGGTGCGTAGACGATATCGTCCGGGCGCAGCAATACATCCACTGCACCGCCCGTTGGCCAGGTATACGCACGGTTGCCACGCAAGACACCCAGCTCGGTTTGTACCGATTCAGGTGTCAGCAACTGGCCGCGAATAAAGTAGCCCTGACCGATAAAGCTCGCCACAAAGGGCGTCTGAGGTTCGTGGTAGAGGTTGTAAGGGGTGTCCCACTGTTCAAGGCGGCCTTCCTTGAACACGCCAACATGATCGCTGACAGCGAAGGCTTCTTCCTGATCGTGTGTCACCAAAATCGCACTTGTACCACGGGCTTTCAGGATATCGCGCACTTCGTGGCTGAGCTTGCGGCGCAGCTCGCCATCCAGGTTGGAGAATGGCTCATCCAGCAACAGCAGTTGCGGCTCGGGTGCCAGGGCGCGGGCCAGGGCAACGCGTTGCTGCTGACCACCTGATAACTCGTGCGCAAAGCGTTTGCCCAGGTTTTTAAGGTTGACCAGCTCAAGCAGCTCTTCGGTCACACGGTCTTTGTTCGGGTGCTTGCGAATGCCGAAGGCAATGTTGTCGGCCACGCTCAGGTGCGGGAACAGGGCGTAGTCCTGAAACACCATACCAATACGACGTTTCTCGGGTGCCAAGGTGAAGCCGGCGCTGGAGATCACTTCGCCTGCCAGCCTGATTTCACCCTGGTGTACCGGTTCGAACCCGGCAATAGCACGCAATGTCGTGGTTTTGCCGCACCCCGAAGAGCCCAGCAAGCAGCCGATATCACCGGCATTGAGATGCAGGTTGAGGTTTTGCACCACGCTCTGGCCCTGATACCCACAGGCCAGATCACGAAGGTTTAGCAATAGCGGCTGACTCATGCGGATTGGTACGCCGGTTGGACAAGGAATTCGAGCAGCGCTTTTTGCGCATGCAGGCGGTTTTCGGCCTGATCCCAGGCCACGGAGCGAGGGTCGTCCAGCAGGTCGACGCTGATCTCTTCGCCGCGATGAGCAGGCAGGCAGTGCATGAACAGCACGTCATCGGCCGCCAGGTCGAGCAGGGCACGGTTGACCTGATACGGGGCAAACAGTTCGAGGCGCTTGGCCGTTTCGTCTTCCTGACCCATTGATGTCCATACGTCGGTGCTCACCAGGTGGGCGCCAATCACGGCATCACGCGGGTCGCGAACGATGGTAACGCGTTCGCCTGCCAGCGCCACGAACTCGGGGTTTGGTTCATAGCCTTGCGGGCAGGCAACACGCAGGTGGAAGTCAAACTGGATAGCCGCTTCTATATAGCTGTTGCACATGTTGTTGCCGTCACCAATCCAGGCCACGGTCTTGCCCTTGATCGATCCGCGATGC
The DNA here is from genome assembly GCF_009600105.1 of Pseudomonas sp. FSL R10-0056. Taxonomy (NCBI): domain Bacteria; kingdom Pseudomonadati; phylum Pseudomonadota; class Gammaproteobacteria; order Pseudomonadales; family Pseudomonadaceae; genus Pseudomonas; species Pseudomonas sp. FSL R10-0056. The sequence goes on along the minus strand of NZ_WIWL01000172.1, from coordinate 26,421 downwards.
TCAAGGAAGGTCTGCATGTCAGCCAGCAGCTGGCATGGGTGCAGGTCGTCCGACAGGCCATTGATAACCGGTACGCGGGAATTGGCCGCAAACTCGGTCAGGGTGCTGTGGGCGAAGGTGCGGATCATGACGGCGTCAAGCATGCGTGACATGACGATGGCGCAGTCGCCTATCGGTTCGCCACGACCCAGTTGGGTATCTCGTGGTGACAGAAAAATGGCCTGGCCACCGAGCTGGATCATGCCAGCTTCAAATGACAGGCGGGTGCGGGTCGATGATTTTTCGAAAATCATGCCCAGTACGCGACCTTTCAAGGGTTCGAACAGAACGCTGCGCTGGCGCAGGTCCTTAAGCTCGATGCCGCGGCGAATCACGCTGACTAGCTCTTCGGGAGTGCAATCCATCAGGGAGAGAAAGTGCCTTGCGCTCATCATTAACTACCTTTTTTTGCAACGATCGCAGATGCTCAAGGCCGGGGTTTTCGGAAAAACGGGCGAGACCTGCGGCGAAAGCCGCACGGGGCGACGAAATAGGGGAAGGCGCGATCTTATAAGGAAATGTCGCGTCTTGCCAATAAGGGTCATATGTATAGAGGTTTGAGCGGGTCTTGCGCTGCATGAGCCACATCAGGCGGTTTGCCTCACCTCAGCTGCCCATTTGTACACTGCCGTGGCGTAGCTTGGCAATTGCGAGGGGGGGCGAGGTCGTCGTATTTGTCATCGCTGGCGAGGAGCGACGGCTGCGATGGCGTTGTCAGCATTCCTGTCATGAGGCGGGGTTTAACTGCTCGCAGCCATCGTTTCTCGGCAGGGACAACAAGCTTTGTGGAGGGAGCAGGGGCATACTATTGTCTGTCGGGGAGACCGAGCGTCGCGCTCGGCTTTCCGTTACAATGCGCCACCGTGCCGACATCTGCGTCGGAAAGTTCAGCCGAGGTGCTCCATGGATATCATCGAAACTATTAAAGACCAGATTGCCAACAACACCATTCTGCTCTACATGAAAGGCTCCCCGAATGCCCCGCAGTGCGGCTTTTCGGCTAAAGCTGCTCAGGCAGTCATGGGGTGTGGCGAGAAGTTCGCTTACGTGGACATCCTCCAGAATCCTGAAATTCGTGCCAATCTGCCAAAGTACGCCAACTGGCCAACTTTCCCGCAATTGTGGGTAGGTGGCGAGCTGGTTGGCGGTAGCGACATCATGGCTGAAATGGCCGCTGATGGTTCTTTGCAGGCTTTGATCAAAGAAGCTGTCGAGAAAGCCGCAGCAAACAAGACTGAAGCGTGATATCAGTCGCGTCGTGACAGTTGTTTTGTCGCACGCATAAAAAAGCCCCGCCTCTGTGATAAACAAGGCGGGGCTTTTTAATGGGTGTTAGTTACTCACCCATTTGCGATTGCAGGTAATTCTCAATACCCACTTTGTCGATCAGGCCCAACTGAGTTTCCAGCCAGTCGATATGTTCTTCTTCCGACTCAAGAATATCTTCGAGCATTTCCCGGCTGCCAAAGTCACCAACTACTTCACAATGGGCAATGGCGGCCTTGAGGTCGGCGTGGCCAGTCTTCTCGATGCGCAGGTCACACTCCAGCATTTCCTTGGTGTGCTCGCCGATATGCAGCTTGCCCAAGTCCTGTACGTTTGGCAGGCCTTCCAGGAACAGGATGCGTTTAATCAGTTTGTCCGCGTGTTTCATCTCGTCGATGGACTCGTGGTACTCATGCGCGCCCAACTTCTCCAGGCCCCAATCCTGATACATGCGTGCATGCAGGAAGTATTGGTTGATTGCGACCAGTTCGTTGCCGAGAATTTTGTTGAGGTGCTGAATAACCGAAATGTCGCCTTTCATGGCTGGGGCCTGCCTTAATTAACTGTATATAGGGCAGAGTTTGATCCGCACCTTGCAGACTGTCAAACCTAAGTATTTGAATAATAAATGAAAATTAATCGGAATAAGAATGTTTGTGTTCCGCGTCTTGGGCCTAAGCACTTGAATTCTGGGCATAAAAAAACCGGACGCTATGTCCGGTTCTTTGGAATTGGTTAATCAGGCGACTGAAAATTCTGCTGGGAAACTCATGACAGCCTGGCTGGCTTGCAGCGAGGAAAGGGTTTCGCGAACCACTTGCTTGGCCAGACAGGCACATTTGCCACATTGGCTGGCAACACCTGTCGCTTCACGCACTTCACGGTAACTGCAGCAACCGTCGTAGATTGCGTCGCGGATTTTTCCATCGGTGACGCCAGTGCAAAGGCAAACGTACATAAATAAGAACCATCGCTGGTTGGGATTCAATGCCAAGGATCTTAATGTTAACGAGAATGATTGTCAAAGTACCTTGAGTCTCAATTGAGGGTCTCAGGCACTGTGCTGACGAACGGTTCTTTTGAGCGCTTTCGGGCGGGTGAAAAAGGGTGCCTGCCAGTTCCGACGAGCGGTGTATGATGACCGGTCTTTTTACCCGGGAGCTGATTGCCTGGCGTCGTTTTCAACGGCTGCCCAATCAGGTTCTGTTTTTCACGCTGCACACCAGGAGATATCCAATGAGCGTACTCGTAGGCAAACAAGCCCCTGACTTCACCGTCGCCGCCGTACTTGGCACTGGCGAAATCGTTGACAGCTTCACGCTGTCCTCCGCCATCAAAGGCAAATATGGCCTGGTGTTCTTCTACCCACTGGACTTCACTTTCGTATGCCCGTCCGAGCTGATCGCACTGGATCACCGTATTCCTGAGTTCCAGGCGCGCAATGTTGAAGTGGTTGCGGTGTCCATTGACTCCCATTTCACCCACAACGCATGGCGCAACACGCCAGTGAACAATGGCGGCATCGGCCAGGTGAAATACACCATGGCTGCCGACATCAATCACGCCATCTGCAAGGCCTACGACGTTGAAACCGAAGGCGGCGTGGCTCTGCGCGGCGCGTTCCTGATCGACGACAAAGGCGTTGTGCGCTCGCAGATCGTCAACGACCTGCCACTGGGCCGCAACATGGACGAGCTGCTGCGTCTGGTTGACGCCCTGCAATTCCACGAAGAGCACGGCGAAGTTTGCCCGGCCAACTGGAAAAAAGGCGACAAGGGCATGACCGCTTCGACTGCAGGTGTTGCGGCTTACCTGACTGAAAATGCTGACCAGCTGTAATCGTCAGTTTCAGGCATAAAAAAACCGGACCCAGTGTCCGGTTTTTTTATGGTGCGCTGTAAGCCTTTACGACAGGATCAGTCGTTGAAGTCTTTCCAGCCGCCCATTTGTTTCCAGCTGTTTACGATGCCACAGAACAACTCGGCGGTTTTCTCGGTGTCGTAACGGGCCGAGTGTGCTTCACGCCCATCAAAGTCGATGTCGGCGGCCTGGCAGGCTTTTGCCAGGACGGTCTGGCCATAGGCCAGGCCAGCAAGGGTCGCGGTGTCAAAGCTCGAGAACGGGTGGAAAGGGTTGCGCTTCATGTCCAGGCGCGCGACAGCGGCGTTGAGGAAGCCCAGGTCGAAGCTGCTGTTATGCCCCACCAGAATGGCGCGTTTGCAGCCATTGGCCTTCAGGGCCTTGCGCACACCGCGGAAGATATCGGTCAGGGCTGTCTCTTCACTGACGGCCATGCGCAGTGGGTGATCGAGCTTGATACCGGTGAATTCCAGTGCAGCGGCTTCGATATTGGCGCCTTCAAACGGCTCGACACGGTGGAAATAGGTGTGTTCGGGGAACACAAAGCCTCTTTCGTCCATGCCGATCGTTACGGCAGCAATTTCCAGCAATGCATCAGTAGCACTGTTGAAACCGCCGGTTTCAACATCGATTACGACCGGCAGATAACCGCGAAAGCGCTCTGCCATCGGGTGGCGTGGACCGCCGCCATGGCCGCCTTCGTGTTCGTCATCATAATGGTCGTCACTCACAGCTGTTCCTCCAGCAGGCGCCAGCGCAGTGTTTCACCGGCGCGCAGCGGAATTACGGTCAGCTCGCCGAAAGGCAGGCTGGTTGGGGCGGTCCACTCCTGGCGAACCAGGGTGATCTGTTCGTTGCTGGCGGGCAAGCCGTAGAAGCGCGGGCCGTTAAGGCTGGCAAAGGCTTCCAGCTTGTCGAGCGCATTGCGCTGTTCGAACGCTTCGGCGTACATCTCGATGGCCGCATAGGCGGTATAACACCCGGCGCAACCGCACGCCGCTTCCTTGGCGTGCTGGGCGTGAGGTGCCGAGTCAGTGCCCAGGAAAAACTTCTCGCTGCCGCTGGTGGCCGCATCCAGCAGGGCTTCCTGATGGGTGTTGCGCTTGAGGATCGGCAGGCAATAAAAGTGCGGGCGAATGCCGCCAACCAGCATGTGATTGCGGTTGTACAGCAGGTGATGAGCGGTAATGGTTGCGCCGACGTTGGCCGAAGCCTCGTTGACGAACTGCACCGCGTCGGCGGTGGTGATGTGCTCAAACACGACTTTCAGCGTCGGGAAACGATCTACGACGCGGCGCATATGCTCGTCGATGAAGATCTTTTCGCGGTCAAAGACGTCTACGCCGGCTCGGGTGACTTCACCGTGGATCAGCAAAGGCATGCCGACTTCGGCCATGACTTCCAGAACCGGGAAGATCGCGTCGATACTGGTTACACCGGAGTCGGAGTTGGTCGTTGCCCCGGCCGGATACAGCTTGGCTGCATGGACGAATCCGCTGGCCTTGGCCGTGCGAATGTCTTCTGGCTGGGTACGATCGGTGAGGTACAGCACCATCAGCGGCTCGAAGCGGCTGCCAGCGGGGCGTGCAGCCAGGATGCGCTGGCGATAGGCGTCGGCCTCGGCGGCATTGCGCACCGGGGGTACCAGGTTGGGCATGATGATGGCGCGGCCAAAAGTGCGCGCTACATCCGCGACAGTGTGAGGCAACACAGCACCATCGCGAAGATGTATATGCCAGTCGTCGGGACGCAGCAGGGTCAGGCGGTCAGACATTGGGGATTCCAGGCGGGTCGAACTGAGGTGAATGCTACCGGAAAAGACTCTGGCAGGCACTCGCTATCAAGTTTTGTGATTGCTGACCGATATCTGATGAGCATGCCGTAAATCTGTGGCCTGTTTTTTTGCCGTACAAGCCTGTGGAGCCTCCCGTGCGCCAGCGTTATTTCATCCTGCTCAGTATGTTTGCCAGCCTGCCAGCCATGGCTCTGACTTTTCAGACGCGGCTGGAGAATATCGAGTGGAAAGTGGAAGGTGACAAATTCGAATGCCGTCTGATTCAGCCGATTACCGATTTTGGTTCGGGTGCTTTTGTAAGGCGTGCAGGAGAACAGGCTGTATTTCGTCTTAATGCCTACAACTCAATGTTGGGCGAGGGCTCTGCCAAGCTGTTGGCCGCCGCTGCGCCCTGGCAACCGGGCCGTGGTGATATTGACCTGGGCTCGGTGCGTATTGGCCGTGGGCAGGTGCTTTTCAACAGTTCCCAGGCGCAGGCCGCCAACTTGTTTCGAGGCTTGATTGAGGGGCGCAGCCCCTTGATAAGGCATTATTCTCGTGAGGGCAATGTCTCGGAAGTACGCCTGCTCCCTGTCAGGTTTCGCCAGGCTTACGGCGACTACGAGGCCTGTACCGCAAAGCTTTTACCGAAAAACTTTGAGCAGGTCAGACAAAGCCAGATCGGTTTCCCTGGCGGGGGGACCGAACTGGACGCGGTGGCCCGGGTCAACTTGCAAGTCATGGTCGAATACTTGAAGGCAGACCCTACAGTCAATCACGTCATCCTCGACGGTTATTCCGATAATCAGGGCAATCGCTTGACCAATCGTGAGCTGTCGCGCCGCCGGGCATTGGCGGTAATGGAGTATTTCAAGCAGAACGGCCTGCAGGAGTCGCAGATCACGGTGCGATTTCATGGTGAGCAATACCCCTTGGCGGCGAATACCAGTCGGGTAAACCGGGCGAAAAATCGCCGGGTAAGCGTCCGCCTGGAACGGCTCCCTGTGCCTGAAAAAGCTGCGCCATCTGTAGGTCCCAGCAATCCAGCGGCTATTTCCTGAAGCAGCGGTCTCGTCGCGTCTTTGATATAAACTGTCGCTTTGTCGTCTTAAGCTGTCGCGCCTCTGTAAATTCATGGCTGTGGGCGGTAGACTGTTCGGCTTTTCGAACAACCCGTGGAGTGATGGCATGGCGGACGTAAACAAGGTCGTTCTGGCTTATTCGGGCGGCCTGGACACTTCGGTGATCCTGAAGTGGCTGCAGGATACTTATAACTGTGAAGTCGTAACCTTTACCGCTGACCTGGGTCAGGGTGAAGAGGTCGAACCTGCACGTGCCAAGGCGCAAGCCATGGGCGTCAAGGAAATCTACATTGATGACCTGCGCGAAGAGTTTGTTCGTGACTTCGTTTTCCCGATGTTCCGCGCCAACACCGTTTACGAAGGCGAGTACCTGCTGGGTACATCCATTGCTCGTCCGCTGATTGCCAAACGCCTGATTGAAATCGCCAATGAAACGGGCGCCGATGCCATTTCCCACGGTGCAACGGGTAAAGGTAATGACCAGGTTCGCTTTGAACTGGGTGCCTATGCCTTGAAGCCAGGGGTGAAGGTTATTGCTCCTTGGCGTGAGTGGGACTTGCTCTCCCGTGAAAAGCTGATGGATTACGCTGAAAAGCATGCAATCCCGATCGAGCGTCACGGCAAGAAAAAATCCCCGTACTCGATGGATGCCAACTTGCTGCATATCTCCTACGAAGGTGGTGTGCTCGAAGATACCTGGACTGAGCACGAAGAAGACATGTGGAAGTGGACCGTCTCTCCGGAGAACGCTCCTGACAAGCCGCAGTACCTGGAACTGACCTACCGTAATGGCGACATCGTTGCGCTGGACGGTGTTGAGATGACACCTGCGACTGTTCTGGCAACGTTGAACCGCATTGGTGGCGAACACGGTATCGGCCGTCTGGATATCGTCGAAAACCGTTATGTTGGCATGAAGTCCCGTGGTTGCTATGAAACCCCGGGCGGCACCATCATGTTGCGTGCTCACCGCGCCATTGAGTCGATTACTCTGGATCGTGAAGTCGCTCACTTGAAAGACGAGTTGATGCCAAAGTACGCCAGCCTGATCTACACCGGCTACTGGTGGAGCCCTGAGCGCATCATGCTGCAACAGATGATTGATGCTTCGCAGGTTCACGTTAACGGTGTTGTTCGCCTCAAGCTGTACAAAGGCAACGTGATTGTTACCGGTCGCAAGTCTGACGAGTCGTTGTTTGATGCCAACATCGCAACCTTTGAAGAGGATGGCGGTGCTTACAATCAGGCCGATGCTGCCGGCTTCATCAAGTTGAATGCATTGCGCATGCGTATTGCTGCAAATAAAGGGCGCAAGTTGTTCTGATACAGCTCGCCTGGTAAAGCCCCAGCCAATTGGCTGGGGCTTTTTTTTGCCTGCAATTCAGGTATTTGTTTGGGGGCGGGGTGAGTTAAGCAGGGTGAATCTGTGTGCGTCGGTGTTGTAGCTGATAATGGTTGTATGGTTGATGGATGACGTATGTTTGAAGTTGTCGATGGCCGTCGAATAGTTTCCTGAGGAATACTGGAGTGCTGGTTGGTAAGCAGTAGCAGTACAGCATGTCTGGGGGGCGTGTTTTTATATTTGCGGGTTGCTTTGTAATAGATATGTAATACCTCTTCGGCAGTGCCTTTATGAGGGGAGAGCAAGTGCAGGTAGTTCAGGTCCGTAAGATAAAGTGTTTTTAACTCTGAGCCCTCTCTCCATGCATGACTCTTGGCAAAGAATGTTGCGTGCGCTCTTTCGGGGGGTGGGAACGGGGGAGGGTCTACGTGGTGGACTCTTTGGCCTTGAAGGAAGATGTTATGGGGTCTGTATAAGCTGTACGGGGAGCCTGAAGGGCAGGCGGGTATAAATAGTTGTGCGGATGTACTTGTGCTTGCAAATGAATTGCCTTGCTTCAGGCAAGGGCCAGTCGGCTGAGAGAACCCTTCCGGAGTATTCTCGGCTTTGGATAAGTCAGCGGGGGTGTAAAGTGTTTTGTTATTGAAGTTTAAGGTCAGGAAAAACAACGTGATCAGAAGTGATGGGAACACAATCAGGAACCATACGTATATTTTTTGATGCTCACTGTCGATATAAGGGAGAGAGACTGCAGCGGACGCTTCCGTCAGCATTGAAAAAACAGCGATAACGGTAAGTGGGTGGTTGATTTTTATGGTGTTTTTTATCATGAAAGTGCCTTTTGGTAAAAGTCGGAATGATAAGGAAGAAGGCGCTTCTTGGCGGTGTATGGCCAGCTTGGAGTATCTGTGCAGGGTCAATGTAAGTCGGGTGATTGGTTCAGCGCTTTCTTCAGGGAGTTGCTAGCGTTTTTTAAAATTAGTCGTGTTTTTTTTAAGGCGCAAATCAATTGCATGAGATTGTGTCGCGCCCGGCTGGCGGAATTTATCGATTTCTTGAATAAGAGGTTTGTTTTTGTAGGGGGGCTGTCGTTATCAGATCGGACCTTGTTAAAGGGCGTTAAGTGTTTTTTGTAAAGGGTGTAAGGTTTTTAGTCAGTGACTGATTTGAATGATAAGTCTGAGAGGGAGTTGTAGGTGGATGAACGTATCTATCGAATATTTATTTTTATCTTGGTTGGGTTTGCCTGGGCGAACGTCTTGCCGTTATTTTAGCGTGATTTAATGCTTTAGGTGTTTTCCTAATGATTTGTAGTCCGATTCTGTAAGCATGAAATTGTAATATTTTCCCTTGGAAAAATAGTAGATTTAATTTGAATGAACATTGAGATTTGTCACTGTGTTTTTTGTGGTTTTTAATGGGGGTGGGGCATTTTATTTGGGCGGCAGGCCATGGGGGTGGGGTATGTAGTTGAGTTGTCAGGCTGTTTGGTCAGATTTTTGAATGTGTTTTATATCTGGTTTTTTGAATGTGTCTTAAGTGGGTACGATTTCGTTATCTGTGTGAAAGTGTTGCAGTTCTATGTTGGGTTTTTATTTTAATTCTCGGCGCTTTCTTGAGTTTCGGTCTTCCCATGTCTGGCAGCTTGTGACGAAAGTGTGTGGGGGGGCGTTTCAATGGGCGATATCTGTAGGGTTGATCTCCAATATTTGTAGGAAATGTCTTTGGTTGTTGATGCTTGAGGGGGTGCTATGCCCAGTTTGTTGCGACTAGGCTATGGTGCTGGTTCTGAAAATTCGAACAGCGATAAATTGGAATGGCCCATGAATAAAGTGCTGATCGTGGATGATCATCCTGTAATTCGTCTTGCTGTGCGTATGCTCATGGAACGACATGGCTACGAGGTTATTGCAGAGACGGATAATGGTGTGGATGCTTTGCAGCTTACGCGTGAATATGCGCCTGATATCGTAATTCTGGATATTGGAATACCTAGGGATGCTCCGATCAACTTGCTGCGCGGCGGCGGCAAGTCGTAATTTGCACGGCACGCAGCGCTATTTGCTCAAAACGACCTGATGCAGTGTTCATCGAGGGCGTTTTTCGCCCGGTTTTCCATGTTAAGCGCGCAACTCGCCCATACCCATCAGTTGTTTTCGAGCCATCCACAGGTTCGACAGGGCGAACAATGTGGTCAACTGAGCCGTGTTTTTCATCAGCCCACGAAAGCGCACTTTCACGTACCCAAATTGGCATTTGATCACCCGAAACGGATGTTCGACCTTGGCCCGTGTCTGGGCTTTGCAGTACTCAATCTTGCGCTTGCCCTTGTAGAGCACGCTGCGTTTATTCAACTTGGAATAGGTGCTGCGGCGCGCCGCGATTTGCCAGATCACTTCACGATTTTCATGCTCTTCACGCTTCTCAACGCCGGTGTATCCGGCGTCTGCATACACTGCATTTTCTTCGCCATGCAACAGCTCGGCGACCTGTGTGACATCGGCGACGTTGGCGGCGGTGCCGTGGACGTGATGAACCAAGCCGGACTCGACATCAGCGCCAATATGGGCCTTCATTCCGAAGAAATACTGGTTACCTTTTTTGGTCTGATGCATCTCGGGGTCGCGCTTTCCCTCTTCGTTTTTAGTCGAACTAGGAGCATGAATAATGGTGGCATCGACGATAGTGCCCTGACGTAGAGACATGCCTTTGTCCTGCAAATAACCATTGATGACCGCGAGGATTGCAGGTGCCAGCTGATGCTTTTCCAGTAAGTGCCGGAAATTCATGATCGTGGTGCCTTCAGGTATCGGGGCGCTCAAGGTCAAACGTGCAAACTGGCGCATGGGCGTGATTTCGTAGAGCGCTTCTTCCATGGTCGGATCGCTCAGGGAAAACCAATTCTGCAACAGATGAATACGCAGCATGGTTTCCAGAGGATAGGGTTTTCTGCCGCCACCGGCCTTGGGGTAGAACGGCTCGATCAGGCCCAGCAGACCCGTCCAGGGCACGACCTGATCCATCTCGGCGAGGAAGCGTTCGCGGCGTGTCTGCTTGCGCTTGCCGGCGTATTCGAAATCGGAAAAGCTCATCTGGCTCATAGGCGGCTCGGATCAGGTGGTCAGGCGTATTTCAGCACATTTGAAAACTTGTTCGGAGATTCCCTAGGCTTCACGGGCTTGAAGTTATAGCGCGGTTGTCCACACCGGCAGTGCCTATCAAGGTGCTGGTGTTGACTTCACAAGCCCCGGGTCACTTTTCCATGCGTTGCATGCAAGCCGGTGCAGCCGGTTATGTATGCAAGCAGCAGGACTTGACTGAACTGTTGAGTGCAATCAAGGCCGTACTGTCTGGCTACAGTTATTTCCCGAATCAAGCCTTGCACTCAGTACGTTCAAGCTTGGGGAATGCCAGTGAGGCAGATATGGTCAATCGCCTTTCTGGGCGAGAAATGATGGTGTTGCAGCAGTTGGCACGTGGAAAGAGTAACAAGGAAATTGCGGATGGCATGTTTTTGAGCAATAAAACGGTGAGCACCTACAAAACGCGCCTTTTATTGAAGCTTAATGCCCGTTCACTTGTAGATTTGATTGAGCTGGCACAGCGCAATGGCCTGGTGTGAAGAGAGGGGCTTGAAGATGTAATACCCCAAGCCCCCTGAGCAAAAGCCTCCACAACAGGAGGCTTTTGATGCCGTATCTCCGGGATTACAGGTCGTATCCATAATCTTCCAGCTCTTTTCTGAGCCGTTTTTCTTCCAGCAGTGCGTCAATGGTGCGGCGTTTGGCCAGATTGGTTTTAGCGACCTCGACAACAGGCTCTACGACTTCGTCCGAATCGACGACTGCGAAATCTTCCTCTACTTCCAGTTCTTCTTTGCCAGTGCTCATTCAATTCACTCCAGGCTAAGACAGCTAATGGCGCCCCTTATAGCGATAATCGCTCGTTGGGTAAAAAAGATTTTCTCAATCGATCAGCCCATAGAACGCCTATCACTCAATCATCAGAGGTTTTTTCCTTGAAATCGCACAGGTCTTCTATGCGACAACTGCCGCACCGAGGCTTGCGCGCCTGGCACACGTAGCGCCCGTGCAGGATAAGCCAGTGATGGGCGTCCAGCAGGTAGGGTTTTGGTACGTACTTCATGAGGTTTTTTTCGACCTCCACCACGTTTTTGCCAGGGGCAATACCGGTTCGGTTGCTGACCCTGAAAATATGGGTGTCTACAGCCATTGTCAGTTGCCGGAAAGCTGTATTGAGCACAACGTTTGCCGTTTTACGACCTACCCCGGGCAGTGCTTCAAGCTCTTCTCGGGTCTGTGGGACCTGGCTGCCATGGCGCTCAATCAATAAACGGCAGGTTTCGATCACGTTCTTGGCCTTGCTGTTATACAGGCCAATGGTCTTGATGTAGTGCGACAGTCCTTCCACTCCCAGAGCGTAGATGGCTTCTGGTGTGTTGGCGACCGGAAACAGTTTGGCCATTGCCTTGTTAACGCTGACGTCAGTGGCCTGTGCAGACAGGATCACGGCGATAAGCAGTTCAAAAGGCGATGAATAGGCCAGTTCGGTTTTAGGTTCAGGGTTGTCTTCGTGAAACCGGCGAAATATTTCAAGGCGCTTTACGGCGTTCATGGTTAAAAACGTTCCTGAAGAGCAGTCCGATAAACGGTGGGGCGCTTATATGGTTTTTTCAAGTCTTGCCCGGATCCAGCGCATTGAGTGCGGATTCTGCCTGAGTGACAGCGTCAGCCAAAAGTGTCAGCTCGGTGCGGGACACCTCTTGGCCCATGGCTTTTTTAAGTTCGGCGCGGCGCATGGCCAGCTGGATTTTTGCCCGTTTGAGTTCGGCAGTATTGGCTATCGGTGCGGGTGTGGCGGCCAGGGGCATTGACTCCAGTTGAGCCAGTGCCTGCTGCGCGGATTCAAACTGCTGTTGCAGAATAACCAGCTGAGATTGCTGCTGTGCGGTTGGCGGATGCCCGAAGGCCTTCAACGATTTGTTCAATTGCGCGCGGGCCATGGCCAGAGTGACCTTGGCTTTTTTAAGTGCGGCGTCATTGAGGCTGCCTGATGCTGCCCCGGGGAAATCCGTTTGCGTGCCGCTGAGAGTTGCTGCAGGCGGGCGCTGGGCACGGGCAAGGCGTTCAGCTTGCCTGTGCAGCTCTTCGTGGCGCAGGCGTTCGTCGCGCGACTCGAAGCGCTTGCGGGCATGCTCGCGTTTCTGGTTACGGGCGTTGAACTGCTCTTCATTCTGAGCGAGGCCGCCGACAATCGGGATGACATTGGCAGGCAGCGGGTGCATTTCGATGCAGTCCACCGGGCATGGCGCAACGCAGAGATCGCAACCGGTGCATTCATCGATAATCACGCTGTGCATCAGTTTGGCGGCGCCAAGAATGGCATCGATCGGGCAGGCCTGAATGCATTTGGTGCAGCCGATGCATTCGGCTTCGCGAATATAGGCCACTTGCGGTGGGGCCTGGCCGCGATCGGTATCCAGTTGCAGTACGGGAACCCTGAGCAAGCTGGCCAGTGCAGCAATGGTTTCGGCACCGCCAGGCGGGCACTTGTTGATTGCCTCGCCTTGAGCAATACCTTGCGCATAGGGTTTGCAGCCAGGATGGCCGCATTTCCCGCATTGAGTTTGCGGCAGTAAAGCATCAATACGTTGAATCAGGCTCATGGTGTGATCAGTCCAGCTACAGCGGGTCGCATCTGGGCGACGCTCAACATGCGCAGAGATAAATAGGGGCGTGACGGTCAAGCGTGGGTGCAAGATCGTTCAGCTCGGTAAAGACGGCTGATTATCCGGCATGACGGGAGGGGCGGCTACTGATGAACACCGTCTGGTGGCCTGCAGGCCACCAGACGGTGCAAAGGGGCAGTGTTACTTGATGCGCTGACCTGGCTTGGCGCCGCTGTCCGGGCTGAGCAGGTAAATTTCTTCACCGCCAGGGCCGGCAGCCATCACCATGCCTTCAGATATGCCAAAGCGCATTTTGCGTGGCTTCAGGTTGGCGATCATCATGGTCAGACGACCTTCAAGCTCGGCCGGGTTCGGGTAGGCGCTCTTGATTCCCGAAAACACGTTGCGTTGCTCGTCGCCAATATCCAGGGTCAGGCGCAGCAGCTTGTCGGCACCTTCAACCGCTTCGGCCTTGAGAATCAGCGCGACGCGCAAGTCCACGGCAGCGAAGGTATCGAACTCGATTTCTGCGGCCAGCGGCTCCTTGACCAGTTCGCCGTTGCCCTGTGGTGCAGCGCTGCCGGTGTCGGTCTGGCTGGCGACCAGGTCTTCTTTCGAAGCATCGGTCATGGCCTGGACCTTGACCGGGTCGATACGGGTCAGCAATGGCTTGAATGCGTTCAATTGGTGGTTGGCCAGCAACACCTGGTGATCGTTCCAGGTCAGGGGGTCGACATTCAGGAATGCCTCTGCATCGGCAGCCAAAACTGGCAGGACCGGCTTGAGGAAGATGATCAGCTGGCGGAAGAGGTTGATGCCCAGTGCGCAGACCGCCTGAACTTCAGCTTGCTTGCCTTCAACTTTGGCCATTGCCCAAGGAGCCTTGTCAGCGATCCAGGCGTTGGCACGGTCGGCCAACGCCATGATTTCACGCATGGCACGGGCGAAGTCACGGACTTCATAGGCCTCGGCAATGCTGGGTGCGGCGGCCAGGAACGCTTCGGTCAGTTCGGGAGCAGCATTGCCCTCGACCATCACACCGGCGTTACCCTTGTGAATAAAGCCTGCACAACGACTGGCGATATTGACCACTTTGCCGACAAGGTCCGAGTTGACCTTCTGTACGAAGTCTTCCAGGTTCAGGTCCAGGTCATCAACCCCGCGACCCAGCTTGGAGGCGTAGTAGTAGCGCAGGTATTCCGGTGCCAGGTGGTCCAGGTAGGTGCGGGCCTTGATAAAGGTGCCGCGGGATTTGGACATCTTCTGGCCGTTGACGGTCAGGTAACCGTGAACGTTGATGGCAGTAGGCTTGCGATAGCCTGCGCCTTCGAGCATGGCTGGCCAGAACAGGGCGTGGAAGTTAACGATGTCCTTGCCGATAAAATGGTACAGCTCGGCGGTGGAGTCCTTGGCCCAGTACGCGTCGAAGTCCAGATCTGGACGGCGGGCGCAGAGGTTCTTGAAACTGGCCATGTAGCCGATTGGTGCGTCCAGCCATACATAGAAGTACTTGCCTGGCGCGTCCGGGATCTCGAAGCCGAAGTACGGCGCATCGCGGGAGATATCCCACTGTTGCAGGCCGGTATCCAGCCATTCGGCGATCTTGTTGGCTACAGCATCCTGCAGGGCGCCGCTGCGGGTCCAGCTTTTGAGCATGGCATCGAAGTCGGGCAGCTTGAAGAAGAAGTGCTCGGAATCCTTGAGCACCGGAGTGGCGCCGGAGATGGCGGACTTGGGATTCTTCAGATCGGTTGGCGCGTAGGTGGCGCCGCATTTTTCGCAGTTGTCGCCGTACTGATCGTCAGTGCCGCATTTAGGGCAGGTGCCCTTGATGAAGCGGTCGGCCAGGAACATTTTCTTTTCCGGGTCGAAGTACTGGGTGATCGAGCGGGTAGCGATATGCCCGGCTTCGCGCAGCTTGATGTAGATCGCACTCGACAGCTCACGGTTTTCTTCGGCGTGGGTCGAGTGGAAGTTGTCGAAATCGACGAGGAACTCGGCAAAGTCGGCGCTGTGTTCAGCCTGGACGTTGGCGATCAGTTGCTCGGGGGTGATGCCTTCTTTCTCGGCGCGCAACATGATGGCCGAGCCGTGGGCATCGTCTGCGCAGACATAAGTGCACTGATTGCCGCGAAGTTTCTGGAAGCGCACCCACATATCAGTCTGGATGTACTCAAGCATATGGCCAAGGTGAATTGAACCATTGGCATAGGGCAGGGCGCTGGTGACTAAGATATTGCGTGGCTCGGACATGGGGCTCGGCTACTTGATGAGACGGTGGTCGGCCACTATAAAGCGCCGGGCAATATATTTCACCCCGTGCTGGCGTATCTGATCGTTTGTGCTGTTTTTGTGCGGTTCAAAAGCCTGCTGCCGGTGGTTTATTACAGGTACGATAGCGGCCTGTTTTACTCAGTCTTTACGGGAGTTGCCCATGAGCGCAGTTAATCGCGCAGCGGTGGAGGCCGTCCTTCGCCAATACACCGACCCTTATCTGAATCAGGATCCGGTCAGTGCCGGATGCATCCGCAACATAGAGGTTCAGGGTGAGCGCGTCAGTGTTCAGCTTGAACTGGGTTATGCCGCCGGTCTGTTCAAGGGTGGCTGGGCGCAGATCCTGCAAACCGCCATCGAAAACATGGATGGCGTGACCTCGGCCAAGGTCGAGATCAACTGCGTGATTGCGGCGCACAAGGCGCAGGCGCAAATCCCGGGCCTGGCCAATGTGAAGAACATTGTGGCCGTGGCTTCCGGCAAGGGCGGTGTCGGCAAGTCCACCACCGCAGCCAACCTGGCACTGGCGCTGGCCCGTGAAGGTGCGCGGGTGGGGATTCTGGACGCGGATATTTATGGTCCGAGCCAGGGCGTGATGTTTGGCATCGCTGAAGGTACGCGGCCGAAGATTCGTGATCAGAAGTGGTTCGTGCCCATCGAAGCCCATGGCGTTGAAGTCATGTCGATGGCCTTTTTGACTGACGACAACACGCCGATGGTGTGGCGCGGTCCGATGGTGTCGGGTGCGTTGCTGCAGCTGGTGACACAAACGGCCTGGAATGACCTTGATTACCTGGTCATTGATATGCCACCGGGTACCGGCGATATCCAGCTGACCCTGGCACAGAAAGTCCCGGTGACCGGGTCGGTGATTGTGACCACGCCGCAGGATCTGGCTTTGCTGGATGCACGCAAGGGTGTCGAGATGTTCCGCAAGGTCAACATTCCGGTGCTGGGTGTCGTGGAGAACATGGCGGTACACATTTGCTCGAACTGTGGTCACGCAGAGCATCTGTTCGGTGAGGGTGGGGGGGAGAAGCTGGCAACGCAATATGGCGTTGAGGTGCTGGCCTCGCTGCCGCTGTCGATGGAAATCCGCGAGCAGGCCGACAATGGCAAGCCAACAGCGGTGGCTGACCCCAACAGCCCGGTTGCCTTGATCTATCAGGAGCTGGCCCGACAGGTGGGTGCGCGTATTGTCCTGCATGAAGCGGCTTCGCAGGCTATGCCGACCATTACGACCACTGACGACTGAATTGCGATGCAATACCTGTAGTCGCTGACGAGGTACGAGGCTGCGATAAGGCCCCCAGGGCCTTCAGAAATTGGGGCCGCTATGCAGCCCATCGCCGCCTCGTGCCTCTTCAGCGACTACAAAATCGTGCCTGGGTTTATTACGGGCATAAAAAAACCCCGCTTTTAAGGGCGGGGTTTTTTACTGGATCAGTACAAGTTAGATAACTTGAACTTCCTCAGCTTGCATGCCTTTCTGACCGCGAGTAGCGATGAAAGAAACCTGTTGGCCTTCTTTCAGGCTTTTGAAGCCGTCGGATTGGATTGCTTTGAAGTGAACAAACAGGTCGTCACCGGATTGTGGAGTGATGAAGCCGAAGCCTTTTTCATCGTTGAACCACTTAACGGTACCAGTTTGGCGATTAGACATGGTGTAACTCCTTGAACAAAGATAACTGCGACGCAGGAAAAGCCCTGGCCGAGACTGAGTGCAAAGAGCAGGAAAAATTCTTGGAGATGGTTGGATCGAAATTCAACATATCGTGTAGAGATTCTCAGTGACACAAGCAACACAGTGGCGCCACCTTAACGCTTTTTTCCGAACGTGCAAAGGGTCTTTGCGAAGGATTATCCAAAAACGTGACTGACGGTTGCCCTCACACCCTGTATTCAGGGGATCTCAAGCTAATTTCGATATTTTTTCCCCAGATTTTTGAACAGGGCCTTGGGGGGCGGTAAGATGCCCAACAGAATTTTCTACCTCGCTATTCAGGACACCCGCCATGAGCATCAAACCAGACAAGTGGATTCGCCGCATGGCGCAAGAGCACGGCATGATCGAACCTTTCGTCGAGCGTCAGGTGCGTGAAGAAGGCGAGAACCGTCTGATCTCCTACGGCGTTTCGAGCTACGGCTATGACGTTCGTTGCGCAAACGAGTTCAAGGTCTTCACCAATATCAACTCGGCGACCGTTGATCCAAAAAATTTCGACGCGGGCAGCTTTGTCGATGTCACCAGCGACGTTTGCATCATCCCGCCCAACTCCTTCGCCCTGGCGCGCACCGTTGAGTACTTCCGTATTCCGCGCAATGTGCTGACCATCTGCCTGGGTAAAAGTACCTACGCGCGTTGCGGCATCATCGTTAACGTGACGCCACTTGAGCCCGAGTGGGAAGGTCATGTGACCCTGGAGTTTTCCAACACCACGACATTGCCGGCCAAGATCTACGCCAATGAAGGCGTGGCACAAATGCTGTTCTTCGAATCTGACGAAGAGTGTGAAGTGTCGTACAAGGACCGTGGCGGCAAGTATCAGGGCCAGCGCGGCGTGACCTTGCCTCGCACCTGACGAACAGAGGGAATTCTTGAGCGCAAATGCACTCTATTGAGTGTATTTCCGGTTACGCATCCAGCGAGCCGGATCATCGCTCAGGAGTGCCTTATGAAGATTGATCCGAGTATCCGCGCCCAACTGGCAAACCTCGAGCCCAATCAGGTCGGGCTGCTGGCCTGGTCTCTGCTGGCCTTTCCACAGCTGCATGCAGGTGGCATCCCCGGCCAGCCTGACCCGGACAGCCCGCAACCGATCGAGCCCGAACCGGGCGTGCCAACGCTGCCTGACGAGCCTCCGCCTGCGCCGGTTGCCTGATCCGGTAGTGGCTCAAGGCGATAGCAGATAACCGCTACGATAGGCTTCGCGGCCTGCCACGTGGGCAATCACCATGCCTGCGGTGGCCATTCGCCGCTGAGAGCGGGCATACAGCAAACCTGCGCTGGCGCAGTAAACCGGTGTGAGCTTGTCGCTGATGGGGTCAATGATCTCGGCAATCAACTGGCCAGCGCACAGATACTCCCCCGGCCTGGCATTGAACACCAGCAGCCCGCCTGCAGGTGTTGCCACGGGCTCTACGCCGGCCAAAGGGGTGGCGGGGTAGAGAAGGGGTGGCAAAGGCACGGATTCTCCGTCAATCGCGCCAAAATCGATCAGATAATCAATCAGCGCCTGGCAGTCGTGCCCTGCATGGCTGTGGTTCACATCTGCCAGGCCGCGTAATTCCAGGGTTACGGAAAAGCTGCCCTGGGGAATCGCATAGCAATGACCGAAACGCTGCTGTAGTTGCCACCACAGCAGGGTGAAGCACTCATCGAACGACAACCCGCCGGAGTCCGTTGCCAGCAGGCTGGCTTGAGCGCCGAGGTGGCGCGCCAGCGGTTCGACCTGCGGCCAGGCTTCAGGCGTGGTGTACAGGTGGGGTACGGCCTCATAGTCGCAGTGCAGGTCCAGCACCATATCGGCATCGCAGGCCAGCGTTTGCAGGGTCAGGCGCTGGGAGTGCAACTGCGTTGTCGGCACTTGCGCTGACAGCAGTTCGCGCAAGCGACGGCGGATTAACTGCAGGTTCTGTGCGGGATCATCGCTGAGCTGGCCTTCAAGCTCATCACCAATCTGCGTGCTCAGGTCCAGGAAGTTACGATTGAAGTTCTGCCCGCTTTGCAGCTCGTAACGCCCCAGCGGGATATCCATCAAGACCTGCTCAAGGCCAGCCGGGTTGGCCACTGGTACCACGACTATCTCAAAGAGCAATCGTCCCGCCGCCTCAAGCTCTGCAAGGCGCTGCTTGAGGTGCCAGGCGACCAGCATCCCGGGCAATTCATCCGCATGCAGTGAGGCCTGGATATAGATCTTGCCTCGGGGCTGGGCAGGCCCGTAATGAAAACTGTGAATAAGCCGTTCAGTGCCCGGGACAGGTGCCAGCAAAGGATGAATTTGATGTCGCTGCATGGAGACGTCCTTGTGAGCCAAGTTCAGATGGCCAGACAGTAGCGCTGTGCCAGTCGCCCCAATCGAAGCATATTATGGGCGACATACAAATGAAAAATTGCACCTTTTACTCAGCATATGCCCTCTCCCGGCTTTGTGCATGAGAGGGCAGGCTGTGGCTCTCGGTTACTTGCCCGGAACCAGGGTCAGACGGGTCTTGCCGTAGGTCTTGTCGAAGTTCTGCGGCTGCATCGGGAAGCTGATGTACTGCCCTTTGAGCCACGGATCGATACCGTCGGTGTAGTGCGGGCTGGCCGGGTTACTCGATTGCCCGGTGCTGTTTTGCGCCATCATCGGTTCGACCTGGCCGAAGTCGATGATCATGCGCATGGCCGGTATCTGCGTCACCTCGAAGTTTGCGCCTGCGAGGTGGTAGGCCGCCGTATTGAGGGTCGTATGATCGCCGCCTGCCATAACGGGGGCGCGAACAGTCTGGCCGTTGGCATTGCGCCATACGTACTGATGCAGCTTGCCCCACTGCCATGCTTTGTGATCGTTGCCCATCAGGCTGTCACCGGTGCTGATCGCCCCGGCCAGGCTGCGGGCCAGAATGGCCGGTTTGTCTTCTTTTTGCGTGGTGCGGCTATCGTCCCAGAAAGGACTGTCTTCGCGGCCCAGCAAGTGATCGGCTACCGCCGGGTAAGACAGGTTGCTGTTGGCCACAAATGCCTGCCAGCTGGCGCTGTTCTCGGGGCCCAGTTCATCCAGGAAGATCTGCCGGGTGCTTTCCTGCAAAAACAGTTCGTACACTGCCGCATCGGCCGAGTTGGCGCCGAGCTTGCCGTCAAATGCCATCAGCCGGCCAAGAGCTTCACGGGCTTTGGCCTGTTCTGGCGCGGGCAATGCCGCGATCGCCTGTTTCAGAGGCTGTGCCATGCCGGGGGCGCTGAACATGGTTTTCAGCTTGGCTGCGAACAGCGTGGTCTGGTCGTACTGCATGGCTATCATGCTGCGGGCGTCCTGTTTGCCACTGCCTGCCAGTTGCGCAAGGCGTTCGCTGCGCTCAGGTGACAGCCACGAGTTGGACAGTTGCATGCCGTAGCCATAGGCGGCCGTACGCTGGTTGGCGGTACCCAGCCAGCCTTGGGTCGGGTCCTGGTCGTAGGGGTGCAGCATCGGGTCGGCGTAACCTTCCCAATCGTAGCGGCCATCCCAGCCCGGCGACGGGAACAGGCCAAGCCCTTCACGGCGGTTGGGGTAGAGCCCGGTCACTTGCCAGCCGATATGGTTGGCGTCGGCATACAGCAGGTTCAGCGCCACAGCGCGGATTTCACGGCTGGCATCCGAGGCTTTTTCGCTGTTCTGGGCACGGGACAGGTCAAAAAATGCGTCGAGGGTTTTGTCGCCCTGCAAGTCCGGGGTTTGCAGGGCAAGGCCCAGGCTACTGTTCAGGGCATTGGGGCTGCCCAGGGTGCTGTTGAGCAAAGGCCCGTGGCGGGTTTCGTAAATTACTTCGCGAATCGGACGCTGACCTTTGACGAAAAAGGTTTCGTTGCGCACCGTCGCCGGTAGCCACTTGCCGTTCGCCATGTAGTACAGGCTGCTGCCCTGGCGTTTGAGCTTCTCCAGGAACACATCCTGGTTGTCGCCCATGGCCATGCTCATACCCCATGCCACCTTGCCGTTGAACCCGGCAAACAGGGTCGGCAAGCCCGCAATGGTTGCCCCGGCAGCCTGGTATTTGGGGGCGCGAATCTGCACGTAGTTCCAGGCCGAAGGCACGCCTATGGGTTGATGGATATCGTTGGCCAGCAGGCTCTTGCCACTGCGGCTGCGCTGCGGGCCAATGGCCCAGTCGCTGGATGCCGTGACACCTGGCAGGCTCAGTTGCTTCACCTGTTCAAGGGCCTGGGACACGCCGCTCAAGCCTTGCAACTGGCTGCCCAGGGCCAGGCCCTTGAGCTTGTCGGCTTCGCTGCTGGGCAGGGCTTCGTTGGGATAGGTTGGCATCAGCCAGGGCAGTTTGTAGGTGCCGACTTTTTGCGTAAGGGCCAGGGCGTTGAGTTCTTCTTGCAGGTTGACCGACATGCCGAAGTTCAACAGGCTGAAAATCAGCGCCGAGTCCTCGGGTTTCCAGTACTCGACCTTGTAGCTGGCCTGCGCCAGATCGGCCGGCAATTTGTCGCGGTAGCGGAACAGGTAGGCGTTGACTCCGCGAGCGTAGACTTCGAAAAACTTTTTAAGTCGCGGTGAGGCGCTTTTATAAAGCTCGTCAGCGTTCTTTTTCAGATTGACGGTGCGCATCAACCGGTCGCTTTGCAGTGCATCAACGCCGTTGAGCTCGGCCAAGCGGCCTTGGGCCAGCAAGCGCAAACGCACCATCTGGCTGATTCGGTCACCGGCATGCACATAACCCAGGGTGAACAGGGCGTCATGGAAGCTGCTGCTTTCGATCAGCGGCATGCCCTGGATGTTGCGGCGTACCGACACGTTCTGTGCAAGGCCCTTGAGCGGTTGCACGCCAGAGGCTGGCACCAGGCTTTCAGTGGCATGGTTGTTTATCTGGCACCCGGCCAGGCCCAGCAGGCTGACCATTGCCGCGGCAACGCCGAACCGGGGTAGTAAAGAAGTAAAGGCTGGCGAGGCCATGGCAAAGCTCCTGCGGGGGTGGTGTCATCGAAAGCCGCTACGTTAGTGAGGCCGATGACACCGTGCAAGCGCTATATGCACTACTTCGGCGGGTTGATTTTATCCACCAGTGCGTAGGCACGTTCTGTAGCCGGGCGCGCCTTGACTCGCTGGAACCAGGCCTTCAGGGCCGGGAAATCATCCAGGTTCTGCCCCTGCCATTCATGGGGCACGATCCACGGGTAAATCGCCATGTCGGCGATGCTGTATTCGTCACCCGCAACAAACTCGCGGCCTTCCAGCTGTTTGTTCAATACGCGATACAAACGGGCCGTCTCTTCGGTGTAGCGTTTGATCGCATACGGGATTTTTTCCGGTGCGAAGCGGTTGAAGTGATGATTTTGCCCGGCCATTGGCCCCAGGCCACCCATTTGCCAGAACAGCCATTGCAGGGCCATTTGCCGGCCGCGCAGGTCCTTGGGTAAAAATTGCCCGGTTTTTTCCGCGAGGTACAGCAGGATCGCGCCGGACTCGAACAAGGACAGTGGCTCGCCACCGTCGGCCGGTGCCTGATCAACAATGGCCGGGATGCGGTTATTCGGGGCTATCTTCAAAAAGTCCGGAGCAAACTGTTCGTTCTTGCCGATATTGATCGGATGAACCTTGTAGGGCAGGCCAGCTTCTTCAAGAAACAATGAGACTTTGTGGCCGTTGGGAGTGGTCCAGTAATAAAGATCGATCATGAAGGGCTCCAGAAGGGAATGTTCACCCAGCACCTGACGACCATCAGAGGCGGTCATCGACTGTGGGCTGTCAGTTTTACCCCCAAAAGCGCGTCGGATGAAAGCAGGTCATGGTTTGTGACGCACTTTTTCATAAAGCAAAAACACAAACGCCGCACAGGACACTGGATCCTGTGCGGCGTTTGCAAAGCGTCCCGAGGGATCAGGCGCCGTGGCACTTCTTGAATTTCTTGCTGCTGCCGCACGGGCAGGGATCGTTGCGGCCAACGTCTTTCAGCTCGTTGCGCACAGGCTCTTGAGGTGCATGGCCGCAATGCGGGCCATGTACATGACCGTGATCGTGGTCATGGGTGTGGCCATGATCATGATCGTGGTTGCAGTCGGGGCCATGAACGTGGGGTTGTTGGGTCATTGCTCAATCACTCTGGAATAAAATCGCCGGGGATTATCTCGCCTTTGCGCGTCAGGTGCACGTCGTAACCGTAGAACAGCCCGGTTTGCAGTGTGCCCTCGAGTCGGTAGGGGATGGGCTGGTCGGGTGTTTCAAGCAAATTGACCAGCGGGCGCACCTGCGGCCAGAGGTTGGTACGCACCGGTATCACGTACATGGCGCTGCTGTTGGGTTGCACGCTGAACCAGTGTTCGTTCTCACCTTCGGTCAGCTTGATGGTGCCCAGATACACGGCATAGCTCAGGCCGCGTACGGTCAGTGTCGAGTCATTGGGGTTGTCGACCCGAAAATGCAGCCTGAAGCGCTGCTCCAGCAGCTTGGCCTGCACCAGTTCGACTTTTTCCAGATGCACGTCCGGGTCCTTGTCGCCTGAGTCGAACCAGGAGGTGCATCCCGATACCATCAGCAGCATGGCCAGGGCGATTGTTTTTATTGTTCGGGCCCGCACGTCCATTGTTTAACCCTCAGAGTCCAGCCTATTGACCGAAAAAACCGGCACAGCATTTTTTGAACTTCAGCCCGCTGGCGCATGGGCAAGCGTCGTTGCGCCCGACCTTGAGCGGTACGGTGGGGTCGATGAAGTACCAGTGCCCGGCGCTTTGCACAAAGGATGAGCGCTCGCGGTGGCTGTGCTCACCATTGGCGTCGTGCCAGCGTGCAGTAAAGGTCACAAAGGCGTGTTCCGGTTGGCCGCCGAACACTTCGCTGCTTTCTACGGTCAAGCCCAGCCAGGTGCTCTGCGCGCTCCAGTCGGCAATGGACTGGCGATCCAGCCCGGTTTGCTGCACAGGCAGGGTGGTGCTGACCAGGTAGTCGACAAGCCCCAATACATAGGCGCTGTAGCGTGAGCGCATCAGGGTTTCGGCGCTCGGGGCCGGGTGGCCGTCATGATAGTGCCCGCAGCAGGCTTCCAGCAGGTTGCCGCTGCCGCAGGGGCAAATGGATGTGCTCATCGGGTTACCACCAATACTTGCCAAAGTTTTCCGGGTTTGCCCAAAACCTGGCGTTTAGCCAGTCGGGTACTTGTTTGTATTCGCGCAAGTCGTAAGTAAAGAGCGTCAGGACTTGCTCGTCACGCTGAAACCTCTCATTGCTTTGTAAAGCAAGGGCGTAAAAGTCGGTTTCTTTCCAATTGCAGGCTGTGAGATCCGCCAGCACGGCAATGCGACTGGCATTGAGGTTGCGAATGCCGCCCAGCAATTGCAGCCCGCTGTTTTTGGGCAGGTGCTCCAGGCAGTCGATCACCAGTGCCAGGTCAAAGCGTTGCGCTGCCAGGTCTTCGGGCAACGGGCCAGGCGCTGCTCGGGCCACCTGCGCGCCGGGGTGCGCAGCCTCGAAGGCGGCCAGTGCCGGGAAACTGCTGGCCCCGACCACGAGCAGGCGTTGTGGCGCATAACGATCCAGCAAGGCCGCCAGCGCTTGCTGGGGTGTACGTGTAGAAATACCGGGCGTCATCGAAGGTCCTCACTTAGAGCGTCCAAGACTAGCCTGCGCAAGTCGCGCGGCCTAGTGGGCTGTTGCCGCTACTGTCACTTTGCTGGCGCATACCCTGAGCGCAGTCTTTACTTTGCCTTGCATCGGCCAAACGCCGACCCTCAGGAGAGACCCTTTTATGAGCATCATAAGAACAGCAGTACCTCTGGTTGTTCTCACCGGCGTATTAACGGGCTGTGCCGGGTTGCAAAAAACTGACTGGCCCACCTGTGCTGCAGTCGGCGGTGTGGGCGGGGCGGCCTTGGGTGCAATAAAAAGCTCGGCCTGGGCGGGGGGTGGTGCCGTATTCGGTGCGGGCATGGCCGCGGCTTACTGTTGGGTACACGGTGACGGCGATGCGGATGGCGACGGTGTTCCGGACAGTCGCGACAAGTGCCCTGATACGCCCCAAGGCGTGA
Organism: Pseudomonas sp. FSL R10-0056; assembly: GCF_009600105.1. NCBI lineage: Bacteria > Pseudomonadati > Pseudomonadota > Gammaproteobacteria > Pseudomonadales > Pseudomonadaceae > Pseudomonas > Pseudomonas sp. FSL R10-0056. Next base: position 1,386 of record NZ_WIWL01000172.1, on the reverse strand, counting down.
AAGTCGATGCTGCGGGCTGCCCGATTGTGGCCGTGGTGGTGGTTGAAGAAGTGGTGGTCGTCAAGCAAGAGGCTATTGTAGTACGTGATGTGAATTTCGAATTCAACTCTGCCCGGTTGACTGCGGCGGACAAGGAAAAGCTCAATATCATAGCCGCGCGCCTGAAAAAAGACGCCGCCAACGCCCAGTTGAAGGTCACAGGGTATACCGACAGTTTGGGCAATGAGGCCTACAACCTGAAACTGTCCAAGGCACGGGCGCAGTCGGTGGTTGAGTACTTGATCGACAGCGGTGTACCGCGCAGCCAGTTTGTTTCCGTGGAGGGAGCCGGTGAGTCGAACCCTGTGGCCAGCAATCAGACCCCTGAGGGCCGCGCCCAAAACAGACGTACCGAGATTCTGATCATTCGTTAACCCTTGGTATCGCCGCGGTTTTGCCCGGGCCAGTCGAAGTTGCGGCGAATCTTTTTATGACGGTCTATGGCGTCCTGCTTGTACAAGCCGTTAATGTGCGCCAAAGAACATGCTAAAGGCGGATGTATGAGGGTGCTTTGGGGGCTGGGTAAAGCATTGACACTGATAGTTTGGGCCTTGGTGCTGAGTAATCTGTACCAGCCCTTGGTCTACCCGTTCGATGTGCTGATCAACCTTGTTGGCAGCCTGTTGGTGCTGACCCATGTGCTTGAGGTGCTCTTGTTCAAAGGTCGCCTGCAAGGCCGCCGCCATCCCTGGCGTGATCGCCTGTTGATTCTTGTGTTTGGAGTTTTTCACGCACATACCCTTCCTGCCTCCCGCGAACGAGATGCCAGCCATGCGTAAGTTATGTTTGTTGGCTGCCTTGTGCAGCCCTTTTGCTCAGGCCGAGGTCGTCTCGGTCGAGGCCAACTCGATGATGCGCCTGCCCGCTAACGTCAGTGTATTGCGCCTGGAAAAGCTCGATGTTGCTGACTACGGGACGTTATTGATTCCAGCGGGGATCACCCAGGTCGATATCGACCAACTGCAGCTGGGTCGTGAAGCACGCATCACTATCGTTCCTGCCGAGCACGGCATCGCGCTGCGGGTGGCGCGTGCCGAACTGGGCGAGGGCAGCCAGATCAATGCCCGTGGCGCCACCGGTACCTTTGAAAAGCCTGCGCGGCCAGCCCGGGACCTGAGCCTGCGGATTGAGTCACTGCAAGCGCCGCAACTGTCCATTGATGCCCGTGGCGGTACGGGAGCGCCGGGTTTTGCCGGGCTTGATGGCGGTAATGGCGAAGAGCCAGGCTGTACTTGGGGCGCGGCGGGCTCCGGAGCCAATGGCGACAATGGAGGTAACGGGCAACCGGGTGCGGCCGGCGGGCAGGTGCGGGTTGAGCTGCCGCGTGACTACCCGGCCGAACAGGTC